>JAYVHY010000252.1:0-3621 GCA_043770615.1 Armatimonadota bacterium
AGGCCGACGATTCTTCCTCGGTCAACTATGGCGTGGTTTCGCAAGTCGTTTGAAGCGACTAGTCCGCCGCCTCGTTTCTCGTTTTCTCCATTACCTGCGAGGTCCTGAGGTTCAAACAGCGATACGACTTCTCGCCGCAAGAGAAAGAGATTATCGAGAGCGGTAACCAATCGATAAACCGGCTTTTTCGGAACCTCGAAGTTTTGGAAATCCGCTTCGTTGTCAGCATGAATGAGTAAATCGGTCCCTTCCACTGGCACCAAACTAAGTCCTTCGGTTGCCTTTTTAGCGGCACCAACGCCCAATCCACTGAACCATTGGAAGTGCGCGAGATTTGCTAGACCTATCCAATTCCAATATCGAAATGCGAGGTCAGCATAGGCTTGTTCTTTTGAATACGAATCATTGACCACGGGAGAATTTTGGAACAGTTCGTAGTAGTAGCTTTGAGCTTCTAGTGCCCAATCCTTTGGAACTCGCCTAATCTGAGCTTCGGCTTGAAGACTGAGTAGTCCAAGCGAAAGGCTCGTTGTCTGACCAAGCTTCTTTCCTGCTTCGCCAAAGTTGACCACTAGATCGCCAAGTTCCTTTTTGATGCCATTGGTATCCAACGGACTGTTCTTCAGAGCACCGACAATTCCTGCCTTCAACTTGGCCAAATCTTCATCGGTAAAGCCGAGCTTTGATTTGGCGGTACGAATCGAAGCCGCATCATTGAACCCTTGCCCCGCCTTGATTCCGACTTGAAAGTCGTCACATGGCAAGAAGTAAGTGCATCCCCGTGCGCTGGCGAATTCATAGATTTGGTGGTCCTTGGCGTCCCGTTCGGTCTTGGCTCTGTCGCTTTGATTTCGCGAGAAGAGGGTTAGGTAGACGTTGTGTCCGCCAACACTCCTGACCCATCCGATCTCGCGAAGAACTTCGTGATTTGACTTGGAAGAGAATTGTAGCAACCCTTGTCGGTGAGCTAAATATGCTCTGATCTTGTCCATCAATGACCGACCATTCTTAACTCGATGCGCCCACCGTATTGAAGCGTCGGACAGCCCTTCGCAAATTCAATCGCTGCATCCCAATCTTCGGCTTGGTAAATGAAGTATCCGGTCATATGATTGGGGTCACCGGTATAGTCTTTTGGCTCGACAATGACTTCGCCATCAGCGACGGAAATGAATTGTCCTACGGTATTGATGGGGTCCGCTTTGATGATCACGTCGTCATTCGCCTTCGCCCAGTCCCGATACTTCAAAATCCATTTGTTTTGATCGCCTTCATTAAAGGTTTGCCAAATGTCGTCGTCGAGCATCAAGAGTACAAAAGTCTTCATATTAGTGATATTAGCAAATATTGGCTTTGCCAAACTTGCTAATTAAGCTCGAGTTGCCAACCGTTGCCTGCTGAAACTTGATTAGCTAGTTCGGTTGCCGTCCAGTTCAAACTAAGCGGTGTCACCGCCACAAATCCTTCATTGACCGCTTGAACATCGGTTCTCGGCTGATCCGCCGACATCACAACGGCTCCGCCTTGCCAATAGTATGGTCGTCCCCAAGGGTCGTCCCTCTTTTCGACGCGATCCACATAAACCCGCTTGCCCATTTCGGCAACTCGGGTTCCTCGAAGTTCTTCGTAAGCAATGGACGGCACATTCACATTCAAAAAAGTCAAATCCTGCCACGGGGAAGTCACCAACTTTTCGAAATTCTCATCGAGCCATTGCGAAGCAGTTTCCCAATGTGGCGGGGCTTCGGCAACAAAAACCGCCAGAGACATTGCAATAGATCGAATGCCGTTAATCGCTCCTTCCATTGCGCCTGCAACGGTCCCCGAATACGTGATGTCAAAGCCAAGATTGGGTCCAAGATTGATGCCACTCAGAACTAAATCGCATCCATCGGGATAGCCAATGGTGAGTCCACAGTTCACACAATCAACTGGAACCCCATTTACGGTGTAAGCATCTAGTCCATGAAAGTCAACTTGAGAAACCCGGAGCGGATCTCGCAACGTCATCGCATGACCACAAGCTGATCGCTCACGATCCGGAGCAAATATCTTCACCTCACCGTATTTGCGGGCAACCTGCGCAAGTTCAAACAGACCCCGACCATAAATTCCATCGTCGTTGGTGATGAGTATTCTCACTGCTTGTCCTCGACCCGAATATAAGCGGCGACTTTCGCGACTGCTTCCAATTCGCCAACTTGCTTCATCGCATCGGCAAACGCCCTTTCGGACGCTCGGTGAGTCAAGAAGACAATTTCGCCCATGTCGTTCGGCAAAGTTCGCATTTGCATTTCTGCAATGCTGATTTCGAAGGTACCGAACACCATGGAAATCTCACCTAAGGTTTTTGGACGGTCTTTCACGACCAATCGTAAATAGAATGCCGATTGAATGTTGTCGATCGGCACCACGTTCATTCCCATCTCGTAAGGTATTGCGCTCCCGCTTCCACCCCCAACCATGTTTCGACCGACGTCAATCAAATCGCCAATAACCGCCGAACCAGTCGGGTCAGAGCCAGCTCCCCTTCCACTAAACATCACATCACCAACGAAGTCGCCATGGAGCCAAAGGGCATTATAAACCCCGTTGACCGAAGCTAGCGGATGGGTGTTCGGAATCATGGATGGGTGGACTCGAACACTGACCGCATCTGGTCCAACGGCATCTACCACGCCAACAAGCTTGATCTTATAGCCCCAAGATCGGGCGTATTCAATGTCGGTAATCCCTAGTTTTGAGATGCCTTCCCGATAGATGGACTCAACTGGAACCTGCTTACCGAACGCAATGGAAGCAAGAATTGAAATCTTATACGATGTATCAATTCCCTCGACGTCATTGGTCGGATCGGCTTCGGCATATCCTGCCGCTTGGGCTTCCGCCAAAGCGTCGGCAAAGTCAGCTCCCTCTTCTTCCATCTTTGTAAGAATGTAGTTCGAGGTTCCATTAAGAATCCCCATCATTCGGATTACGTCGTTGCCGGCCAGCTGATGCTTGAGGGGCTGAACCAGCGGAATACCACCCCCAACTGCTGCTTCGTAGTGAAGATCAAGTCCCTTTGACTTTGCTAGGTGCACCAATCGCGACCCGTGCTTCGCAATCAGTTCCTTGTTCGCGGTGACCACATGCTTACTGTTCATCAGGGCCGCTTCGACCAGCTCTGCGGCTGGATCAACTCCACCAATAAGTTCAACAACCACGTCAATACTTGGATCCGATACGATGCTAAAGAGGTCCGTAGTAAAGCGAGCCTTATCAAGGGCGCGTTCCTTTTTGGGATCGCGAATTCCGATTCGAGCGATTTCGATCGGGCGTCCAATTTTCCGGCAAATCGCCTCGTGATTATCGAGCAACATTCGGTAAGTGCCCGTACCTACCGTGCCAAAACCTAGCATCCCAATTCGAATTTCGTGATTCATGAACCCAAGCAACATTATGGCTTGGAATTTCCTTGTGAATTTCTTTGACTAACTAGAAACCTTTTTGGCACCATAGAGCGTAAAGTTGAAGTTTAACGAATCATGAAACGTGCAATCTTAATCGCCCTTTCTCTCGTGTTCGCGGTTTCCACCGTCAGTGCGCAAGGGACTCCACCACCAACCGCCCCGCCAGCCA
>JAYVHY010000253.1:0-19799 GCA_043770615.1 Armatimonadota bacterium
GAGTGAAGGCAGTATATCAAGAAAAGTCTCAAAATATGCAAATTTTCTTGGATTTTCCTGAAAGCGGTACACTCATTTTCCCTTGCTCAGAGACGACCTACTCGACTTAAATGACATTCTGCAGCATCCAGGCAGGGAACTTTCAGTTGAAGTTTCCACTGAATTGCCGGATGAAGAAGACCTTGATTTGGTCAAACCACTTGATGGAAATCTCGAATTAGTTTCCACCGGAAACCTTCTCCTCATAAAAGGCAATTTCTGCACACGAGCCGTTGTTGAATGTGCTCGGTGCCTTGGACCAATCGAAGTTGACGTAGAGTTTGAAGTAGACGAACAGTTTGATGTGAAAGGAGTCCCGAGTTCCTTGGATCACACCAGCACCGCAAAAGTTGATGCAGATGAGCCCTATCCATTGTTTGAAGGCAATCAGCTGATGGTTGAAGCTCTTTTGCGTCAAGACCTTATTCTCAACTACCCAGTACAGCCGCTATGCTCGTTTGGGTGGGAAGGCGACTGCCCGATAGCAAAGGAACGATTAGTCATTAAGAAGCAGAATTCAACCGCTCATCCAGAGTTCGAAAAACTCAAAAATCTTGTTAACGAGGATGATGCGTGAATATTGCTCTCGATGCGATGGGCGGCGATAACGCTCCGCAAGAAATTATTCGCGGTGGACTCGAGGCGTGCCCTCATATCCGAGGCAATCTCATTTTTGTTGGTGACGAAGCCATTATTCGGGCGAATCTGCCTGCTCAAGTCCCGAACAACGTAAAGATTGTTCATGCCAGCCAAGTAGTCGAGATGGATGAAAAGCCGCTCGATGCTTACCGAAAAAAGAAAGATTCCTCAATGATGGTCGGAATCAAGATGGTGAAAGATGGGCAAGCTTCGGCATTTATCTCGGCTGGCTCTACGGGTTCAGCTTCGGCAACGGCATTGTTAACTTGGCGCCAAGTGACCGGCATTCACAGACCGGCAATTGGGACTCAGTTGCCCAATCATCACGGAGGCTTTGTCTTACTGGATGCGGGAGCATCGCCAGACGTAGACCCTGAACACTTGGTCGAATTTGCAATTCTAGGAAGGGCTTATGCGGAAAGCGTCATGGATCGAAAGAATCCCAGGGTTCATCTCGTTAATATAGGAGAGGAGCCTGGCAAAGGCAACGCTTTCGCTAAGCAGGCGTATAACTTGCTATCACGCTTTGATTGGTTTGCCGGAAACATCGAAGGCAAGGACATGTTTAACTCTCAATGTGATGTTGTTATCTGCGAGGCGTTTGTCGGAAATGTTATTCTAAAGACGGCCGAAGGGGTGGCAGAAATGTTTGCAAAGCATGTAAAGGCGGGGGTTCCTGATAGCTTCATGAAAGCTCTGTATTGGCCGGTCAAGAAAGTGATGGCTCCGATCAAAAAGCATATGGATTACGCCGAAGTTGGCGGATCACCGTTGCTTGGTCTCAACGGAATCTGTGTAATTGCCCATGGTCGAAGCAATGCAAAGGCAATTCGAAACGCGGTATTGAATGCGGATAAAGCCGTGAGGGCTCAGTTGGTAGACAAGATTCGAGGAGCGGTTGAACGGGAGCTTGGCCCTTTTGATAAGCAAATGAAGGACGAAAATCATGAATAGGCGAGCAGTCATTCAATCGGTCGGGCATGGATTGCCGGAAAGAATTGTTACGAACGCAGAACTGATTAAAGAAAAGAATATTGATTCAGATGGTGAATGGATTGTCCAACGTACCGGAATCCAACAGCGGCATTTGTGTACTGGCGATGAAGGTGCTCACTCACTTGCGATTGAAGCCGGCCGAGAAGCCCTTCAACGGTCAGGATTGAAACCATCTGATATTGAGATGGTCATCGTTGGTACGGTTTCTGGAGACTACATTTGGCCGTCTACCGCCTGTTTTGTCCAAAGTGCTCTCGGACTCAAAAACGCTGGTGCTTTTGATGTGAGCGCAGCTTGTGCGGGCTTTATTTATTCGCTTGCTAATGCGACAGCATTGATCGAGACCGGAGTTATCGATCACGCCCTGGTCATAGGCGTAGATGCACTATCCAAACAAATTGATTGGACAGATCGATCCACGTGCATCCTCTTTGGTGACGCTGCCGCCGCCGTTGTTGTCAGCGGGGTAGATGGCGGTGATCGGGGAGTAATTAAGACGGTTATGCTTGCTGACGGAAACGGCGCGCCATTCATCAGCATTGATCTCGGGGGAACCAAGTATCCACCCACTTGTGTTCCGCCGGAAGGCATGAAATACGGCATCCAGATGATGGGCAACGAAGTCTATCGGTTTGCGATTAATTCGATGGGAGATGCTTGCGAGAAGGTTCTTGCCGAAGCGGGCGTTGATGCTTCTGAGGTTGATTTGTTCGTTCCCCACCAGGCGAACAGCAGAATCATAACCGCAGCTGCAGCTCGGTTTAAGTTCCCAAGCGAAAAGGTGTTTGTCAACGTTCATAAGTACGGCAATACGAGCGGTGGGTCTATTCCGCTAGCGTTGTACGAAGCAAGCGATAGTGGTCGTCTCAAACCAGGAATGTTGGTTTTGACTGTAGGGTTTGGCGCTGGTCTCGTTTGGGGCGCAAACCTGATTCGCTGGTAGGGATTAAGCTTCCCAACATTCGGAGATTGCCTTTCTTAAGTTTGCTTTTACGGCATCACCCAAGAAAGATTTGTTGACGGCTCCTTGGCAAAGCGAAAAGAGGATGTCCGTGTTGAACTCAAATTCTTCGGCACAACGTATCCATTCGTCGGTCAGCGTCGTGTTAAAGTAGGGTGGATCGTCTGAGTTGATTGAAACCGAGAGTCCTTCGTCCATCAGGATTGGGAGTGGGTGTTTTTCAAGCGAAGGGAAGATCCCCAGACTGACATTACTGGTTGGATTCACTTCCAGATGAATCTGCTTTTCCCTGAGTTCCTGAACCAAGGCAGAATCTTCGATGCACCTGACTCCGTGACCGATTCGGTCGGCAAAGGCATCGTCAAGTGCTTCTCGAATCGTGGCTGCCCCGCCCGTTTCGCCCGCATGAGCCGTACAAAATAGTCCCGCATCCTTGGCGGCCTTAAATGAATGCCTATGGATTGCGACTGGATCGGTTCCCTCGAAACCAGATAGTCCGATGGCGACGACGCCCTTATTCAGCCCATCAATGCACCATTGGGCAATCGTTTCACCTTCGGAAACCGGGAACCCACGCACAATATCGAGGATGAGGTTAACCGGTGATTCGGGGACTTTTTTGAACCCGCGATTGAGGGCATCAAGCTGCTCATCGAACGGAATTCCCGAGTACCGATGAATTGTCATTGCGGTGAAATGAGCCTCGGTATAAAGAATGTTTTGGGACGCTTGACCACGAGCAAATTCCTCGGCAATGAGTTCCAAATCCTCTGGCTTTCGGATACATTTTGAAGCCGCGACGTAGATCTCGACAAAGTGATTGAAGTCTCGGAACTTAAACCACTCCCGCAGACCGGCTACGTCGGTGGCAGGAAGGGGTATTTGGTTTCTATCTGCAAGCCTTAGAAGAGTTTCGGGTTGGATTGAGCCTTCTAGGTGAACGTGAAGTTCAATTTTTGGGAGGTCTTGGATAATCTCGCGTAGCGAGAAACCTTCATCAGATGTCATGACAAGAGTTTACTTTTAATCAGGGTATGGGCAAGGGCAAACGACTGCGACTTAATATTTATCCGCCTTCTCGGCCATTTGCTTCAAGCGCTCCAAGGATTCCTTCTCGTGATCATCTTTGGTGAACTTGTCTGGCTCACCCATTGCGAGCCACCGAAGAAAGTCTCGATCCTTCGTCGACGAACGTTGTTTTGAGGCTAAATAGTGCGAACTTAGCCCAATTCCCCAAGCCGCCAAAACGATTCCAGGCCAATAGAAATCTCGGCCGGTCAAAAACCAAATGACGTTGAGTAGCAAGTTCGTGCTAAAAAATGACACGAGGTGTGCTTTGAACCCAGCCTCTTTGGCTTTCATGAATGTATCAATCTTTGATTCCGCAAGTTGTTGATGTCGACGTTGGTCTGCGTCGGCAAGATACACCTCTTCGGCGCGAGCCAAGGCTTCGGGACTGATTCCCAAGTCTTCTGCAGATCGAGTCAGCCGTTGACGCAATTCATCTGACGAACCATGCTCTTGCTGAAGCGCAATCCGCAGAATCGCATCAACGTCCTCTCCGGTCTTTAGTATCTCCCGTTCCACGTCTTAATCATACGATATACACATAATTCGGTTGCACCTTGCTAAACTAGAAATAAGGCATGGAGGCCGAATATGGAAAGACGTACTAAAATCGTCGTAACGCTTGGACCGGCGGTGGATTCGCGGGAGAAGATTCAGGAGCTTATTGAAGCTGGAATGAATGTCGCTCGCCTCAATTGTAGCCACGGCGAATGGAAAGACAAGCGCCAATGGATTGAATGGATTCGTGAATTGAGCCCAGTTTTTGGTCCGGTTGCCATTCTTGCCGACCTCCAGGGGCCAAAGTTTCGCGTTGGGAATTTGCCTGCCTCAGGTCTGGAACTTTTTGCCGGTCAAAAAGTAACCCTTGGTCATGGAGCGCAGGTTCCTATTGATCAGCAAGAAATCCTTGACGAAATGGATGCGGGTGAGAAGTTGCTCTTAGGTGACGGCGAGATTGAGATCCAAATTAACTCGAAAGAGCACGAATGGTTTACCGGAACTGTCATCACGGGCGGAACCCTTAAGAGCCGAAAAGGAATAACCCTTGTCGGTCAAACCTTTAAAGTTCCAGCGCTTACTCCAAAGGATGTCGAAGATATCAAGGAGGCAATTGATGCAAATGTCGATTTTGTTGCTTTAAGTTATGTGAAGCACGCCGCCGATATCAAACTTCTCAAGTGGGAGTTAAACAAGCTTAATGCCAAGGTTAAGATTTGCGCGAAGATTGAGACTTCTGAAGCGATCCATGAGCTGGATTCCATCATGGAAGAAGTAGATATCATCATGGTTGCGCGGGGTGATATGGGACTCCAGATGGACATTGAGGATGTTCCGCGACTTCAAAAGCGGATCATTGAGCGCTGCTCCAACGCGGGTGTTCCGGTCATAACTGCAACTCAAATGCTAGAGAGCATGATGTCGAACCCGCGACCTACTCGTGCAGAAGTTTCTGATGTGTTTAACGCCATTACCGATGGCACAGACGCAATCATGCTAAGTGGAGAAACGGCTGCCGGTCAGTATCCAATTGAGTGTGTAAAAGTCATGTCCCGAATCGCAATTGAAGCGGAATATGAACTTGGTGATAGTATCTTCGTAAAGCATTCGAAGACGGAGCCTGAAGAGCACACACACGCGATAGCCCTTGCCGTCTCAACCCTTCAGCACCAGCTTTCACCAGCGGCCATTTTATGTACCTCGGCCAGCGGACAAACTCCAAGGCTAGTAAGCAAGTACCGACCGAAGTCAAGAATTCTATGTGCAAGTTGGTCGCCTCAAACGGTGGCATTTATGGCGGTCGTGTGGGGAGTGGAAGGAATGCTCATTGAGTTTTTGACCACAACCGACGAAGTTTTGACTCATGCAACGGATACATATTTCAATGCGGGTCGTCTAAAAAATGGAGACCTTGTTATATTCACGGCTGGTGCACCAGCCGGAAAAGTTGGTAGCACGAACCTCATCATGACCCAGGTGATTAAGCATGACTAAAAAGCGGAAACCAAATTACTTCATTCCGATTGCAGTAATCGCGGCCATTGGGTTAGCAATTTATACATCAAGCAAGCCTTGGAAGGTTTACGAACAAGAGAAATTAAAAGCGTCCGACATGCGCTTGGAAATGGATGGTTTGCAACGAAGCAACGCGAAACTGCGAGAAAAGGATCAGATGATGAGTCCGGTTCAAAAAGAGGAAGAGGCTCGGCGGCTTGGCTATGTCTTACCGAACGAGACAATCGTGCCCGAGAAGGCGCAAAAAGTACCGGCTGAAAAGCCCGAGGTTATGCAAGAAACCGTCAAAAAACCTGAGGTTGCTACCCCGCCGATTGATTTGAGAGATTCTGACAAAAACGAAGAGGTTTCAGCTGCGCCCCAATGATCGCAACCGTCGCCTTGCTTTTAGCTTTAGCCGATAGACCCGCTTTGGGACAAAAATGGTCCTATTTATTGACGTGGCATTTTGTCGGTGATGGAATTGACACGACCGACGAAGAGTCATTTGATGTTGAGATTACAAAGGTTTTTCCTGATTCAGTGACATTAAAGGTTTCGCAAAAGCTTACGGCAACAATCATTGAGGATCAACGAATTCCTACCGATCCAAAAGCGGTGCCAACAACCAAGGATTGGGCGCTTTCGTCCACTGGTTCAGTTGCGTTTATGCCGAACGCTCGATTTGGACTGGAATCAAGGCTATTTCGGATTCTGAAAGGAATTTTGCCCGCGCCAAAGGGAGAAGCTATCCGAGATAAGGACTGGGAAGTGCAGTACGAAGACGACGGAGTAGGAATGCCGAAGGCGACGTTTGGAACTCGGCTAGATAAGAAAGTCAAAGAGGGTGAAGAGTTTGTGGCGGTCTATCGGGAGAAGCTTGGCACAAACGGAATTGGTCGATTCGTTCGGTCGGAAAAAATGCCATTTCCCTCGTTGCTCGAAATGAAGTTTCTCAACACAAAAATGTCGGGCGGAAGTGACTTCGTGAACTGCGACTTCGTGATGAAGCTGAAACCAGAAAAGTAACCCTGAAATACGAGCTTTTAGTTGCCAGCCTTCAGCAATTTGTGCACGGAAACCGGGTTCATTAGCCCAGAGCCTCGATCTCTGATCTTTGAAAGACTGTGATATCATTGACGGGTGATCGCCAAAGCGCACTCCGCTACTTTAAGTGGGATTGATGCCCTTCCAATTGTCATCGAAATCGATTTGCAACCTTGGCGAGATGTTTCGATTATTCTGGTGGGTCTGGCCGATCAAGCGGTCGCCGAGAGTAAGGAGCGAGTCCGGGCTGCAATCAACAATTCTGGCTTTTCAATGCCCAAGAAGACGATCATGTGCAATCTTGCACCGGGCGATATTCGCAAGCAAGGACCTTGGCTTGACTTACCGATTGCCTGCACCATCCTCGCTAGTGATGGAGTGCTTCCGATTTCGGAACTCGAGAAGACTTTAATCCTTGGTGAACTTGGATTGGACGGGATGCTTCGCCCGATTGACGGAGCTGTATCTGTCGCTTTGATGGCACTTGAGCAAGGTTTTGAGCGACTCATTTTGCCCAAACAGAATGCCGCAGAAGCTGCAGTAGCTTTGGGTCTTAAGGTTTACGGGGTTACGTCGCTCCTAGAGGCGGTCGAACTGCTCAACGGTTCTCCGCTCGTTTTTCCGGTTGAGTTTAATGATTCACCCGAAGCTCGGATGCCTGAATACGAAGTTGACTTTAGCGATGTAAAAGGGCAGAAGCATGCAGTTCGAGCGCTAGAGATTGCCGCAGCTGGAGGGCATAACGTTTTGATGGTTGGACCGCCAGGAAGCGGAAAAACGATGCTCGCTCGTCGGTTGCCGACGATCTTGCCGCCGTTGAGCCTAGAAGAAAGTGTTGCGGTGACACGAATTCACTCTTCGAGTGGGCAGAAGCAAAAGGATGGCTTGATTTGGGAGCGTCCTTTTCGAGCTCCGCACCATTCGGCTTCCCACGCCGCGATTGTTGGTGGCGGGAAAAATCCGAAGCCGGGCGAGATTTCCATGGCGCACTTTGGGTGCTTGTTTATGGACGAGATGCCGGAGTTTGACCGGGCTGTCTTGGAGGCTTTACGGCAACCACTAGAAGATGGAATTGTCACGGTTGCTCGTGTTCAAAACACAGTGACTTTCCCGGCGGAGTGCATTCTGATCGGGGCAATGAATCCTTGTCCGTGCGGGTTTCGAGGATTGCCAGAACAGAAATGTGTTTCGACTCCCTCAAGCTGCATAAAGTACGCAGGAAAGATTAGCGGTCCTCTATTAGACCGAATTGACATTCATATCGAAGTCCCACGCTTGAAGCCGGATGAGCTGATGGACAAAGGGAGCGGTGAAGAGAGTTTGGCGATTCGCGAACGGGTTTTGCGGGCTCGTGCCTTACAGGCTACGCGCTTAGGTGGCTCCAGGGTTAACGCGAAGATGTCTCCGCGAGAGACTAGGGAGATGGTGGCGTTGGACGCCGAATGTGACCAATTTATGCGACAAGTGACTGCTCGGATGAATATCTCAGCTCGAGTGTTTGATCGAATATTGCGAGTTGGTCGGACGATTGCCGACTTGGATGCGAGCGAAGTCGTGAAGAAAGGGCACCTCGCCGAAGCCGTTCAATATCGTGAGCGAGTCGTAGTCTAGGTTTTGACTCGGGGTTTTGCTTCCCCAAGCCAAAACCCGTCGAATCTGGCTTTCGCGTCGTCCATGAAGAAGAGGGATAGCTGAAAGTGCTTTCCTGACTCATTCCGCAATAAGACCAAGAAATTGTTTGCTGGATCTTCGGCGAATTCTATGACCGTTAGCTTTCCTATTTTCTGAACCAAGTCACTAAATCCGGAAGCTCTTTTTTCTGGAGTGCTGCGCTTTAACGAAATCGGGTCTCGATACCGTTGGTTAAATGCCTCATAGATGCCGGCATCTCCTGAATTGTGGGCTGCAATCAAATTCTCACCAATTTCACCCGCGTACGTCTTTGGCCATACGGCAGAAGTGGAAATCTTCCATTGAACCGTGGATTGTGGCGCGTTCTTAATCGTAGCGTCGATCCATGCAGCACGTGTCGAAACTCGTGCATAGATTTCGGTCGTCTCGTAGCGGCAAAGCCCTTTGCCATTACCACGGTTGGCAGAACTGATGCCAGCGATCGCCCACTTTCCGCGAACCTTCAAAAGTGCAGGTCCTCCACTATCGCCGGGGCCACTGATGCCTTCAAGATCGGTTGCCGTTTCGGGCTTATCAAACTGGAACGAGATTGAGTAAGGATCTGCTGTTTCGATTTTATTGGTCGCCCCGCGCATCTTGCTATCTTGGGTCGTTGGTCCGGTTTCGCCGCTACCCGTTTGTCCTCGACCAAAGAATGTAACAATTTGTCCAGCTTCATCCGACGATCGATAGAGTTGAATCGGGTCCACTCCCCTCACCGACTCGGTCAACCTCAACAAAGCTATATCGGTTCTGCCGTTGTTCGCATAATCGGGGTGCAAAATGACGCGATCGATGGTGTATTGACGACCGCCAATGGAGGCGAATGAGGTGTAAGGGCTAATCTCTTGGGCAACATGGGCCGCAGTGAGTAACCAGCGCGGTGCGATAAGCGTGCTTCCAGCTTCAACGACGTCTCCATAAGCTTGAAACCCTTTGCCAAGCTTGACATACCTTGCGTCTGGACGATCATGGCGAATGATGATCGCATCGGCAGAAGAGTTCAGAACAACAAGAAGCAACGAGGTACACAGGAGAAAACGGTGATATTTAAGCATGCAAAACTCTCCTCGTGGTCATCGGATGAGACTTCACCGTGGCACTTGGTGTCTCCGATTAACCGCGAGGGTTTTGCAAGGTGCCTCCTGCTTGCTTAGTTATACTTCTGAAAAAGGCTCAAGGGTTTCGAGGCCCCGCAAATATGTCTATCTTTGGGAAAAAAACGATCAAAGATGAGATATAGCTTGGACAAAGTGACTGTTCAGCTTCCACTGCATAAGCTGAGAATTTGATCACCACGATTTGGAATCATGGCTATTGAGGCACCAAAAATGATACTACGCCGCTTGCTGAACCGTCTGCAAATTCGCTTGCGCCTTTGAATGGCTTGGATCGAGCACCAGGGCTTGTGAGTAGCACTGCACCGCCGCTTGATCGTGATCCATTTGCGCCATGCAGTTACCAAGCACGAACCAGCCATCGGCAAAGTCCATTCTCGATCTCAGTCCAATCTCATAAACCTGTGCGGCTTCTGGGTAGGCGCCGACTTTGTACAACATATCGCCAAAGCTAAATGATGCATTCGAATCGCTCGGATCGAAGTTAATCGCTTCTTGGTAATGACCTACCGCATGATCAAAAGCTTCGATTCGTTCGCAGGCTCTCGCCCAATTCACATAGAAGCCAACTGAAGGTTTGTGGAAATCTAAATATGAAGCGTATGCTTGCTCGATTCGAGCCAAGTCTTTGAGCTTATCGAGACAAGTAACCCATTCATTCCACAACTCTTGGTTTTGAGTTTGTGCGTTCCATGCGTGCTCAAAGTAAGTACAGGCCTGTTCAACATTTCCTCGCCGCTCGGCAATGACCGCCAATCCTCGTGAACACATCGCTACTTGACGTGGATCGGTGATCGCGGCTAAGTAATCCTTTTCGGCTTCATCAAATCTTTCGAGGTTTTCGAGCGCAATTGCTCGACCCATGAGAGCGGGTCGGAAGCCGGGTTGTCGGGACAATGTATCGTCGAAACCATCGAGGGATTCTTGCCATTTGCCCAAGCATCCAAGCAGTTGAGCATGAAGACCGTGACGTCGGAAATCGGCAATGCCTTTGTCTCCAATGCAGCCGTCGGGCCAGCTGAGGGTCATGCACTTTTCGCATGATCGCATGGCTTCGGGGTACCGACCGAGGTTGAGAAATACGGATGCTCGAAGGTACTCATTAACCACTCCGCTATAGGCGGTTTGGTCACAGTTATCGCAAGCTCTGAGAGCTTCTTGCTGACGACCGAGAATATCGAGACTCGTTACCAAGACTTGGAAAGCAGCGTGACCATATTCGGCACCAGAAGTCGGCATGAATTTGACGCACTTTTGAGCAACGTCGGCGGCTTTGGCGTAGTCGGCAGCAACAAAGTGGGTGTTGGCAAGGTTAAAGAGGTGGAATGGATCGTCGGGATGCTTGGCAATTACGCCCTCGAGAATATCCAAAGTTCGCTGAACCTTGTTCTTCTCGGCAATTGCCGCTTGACGATATCCGTCATGATGAATTTTGCATCCGGGAAGGGGCGTCCAGGGCAATCGGAACGACATCAGCGATGGCGTTATCTGCTCATGGATTGGCTGAGAAAATTCTACGCCTTCAATTCTTCGGAAGAGGCGAGTTGGGCTGTGAACAAATTCGGTCGTGGTTCCGCTATCGTCTAAGTAGTTCACAATTTCGATGCTATATCCGCCGATGTGTGGTCGGACAATGCCTTTGTTAAACTCGGCGGCGCAGGATGGATCAAGTTGCTCGTCGGCATCAATCCAAAGTGCCCATTCGCCAGAAGCCAATGATAAAGAGTGGTTTCGGGCGGCGGCAAAATCGTTGATCCAATCGAAGGAACCGATGATGGCTCCGTACTTTTTGGCGATCTTGATCGTGTCGTCTTTACTACCGGTATCGACAATGACGATTTCGTCTACGATACCTTTTATGCTATCGAGACACTTAGCTAAATTCTTAGATTCGTCCTTCGTGATCAGGCACGCAGAAATCCGGACACCAATCCCAGCTTCAGGAGTGTAAGGATGCTTGGCTAACCAATCATCCGCTGGAAGGTCGTTACGTGATTGTCGTTGAGCAAGAAGCTGTCGGCAATAGAAATAACGCGACAGAAGAAGTTGTAAATCATTGGTTCGTTTTGTTCCAGTAGCTTCCTCGAATCGCGTAGCCGCGGACTCTTCGTTACCGAAGTAGCTCTCGCAAATGAGGTGTTCGCAGAGAATGTCAGGGTGGTTTTCACCACGCGCAATTGCATCACTCAGAATTTGTCTCGCTACCGAAAACAAATGTGAATCGAGGGCTTGTTTAGCTTGCTCGGCAATAGGATGGCTCATGCTGCATCGGTTTGGCGTTGCTTGGCGAGATATCGTCGAGCTCCGGCAATGCTAAACATTTCATCTCGAACGAGACGCTTAATGGTAAAGACGGTTTGAATGTCTTCTGGGCGATATCGCCGCTGGCCACCGTCCGTCCGAACTGGCTCGAGAAATGCTTCGAATTCTCGTTCCCAATAACGGAGCGTATGGATTTCCACCGCAGTAATTTTGCTGGCAACGCTGATGCTTACCAGGCCTTCCGACTTTCGTCTCTCGTTCGTCATGATAGTATGATGTGCAAGGCAAAACTTGCCTCACATTTCAGGTATCGGCACGTACCTCGTATTTTTACAGAGCTCAAAGAGATAGAATCCTCAAATGCTATCGCTTTTTGTGTGTTCGTTAGCCTTAACTAAGCTTCAAGTCAACGCGAATATGGAGCTAAACGGACCATTCGAAAATGGCGTTCCTAAGCCAGAATCCACTATCGGCTACCCGATCGGAGCCCGAATCACCACTTATCGAGATCAAGAAAGAGCAATGGAGTCCATGCTCCAAAATTCTGGTGGAAAAGCGAAAAGAATCGACTATGGAATGACGACTGGACGACTTCCTCTTCGCGTCTACGCCATTTCTTCGGCTAAGAATATTTCCCGTTTGGATAGCATCCACAAGGCGATAGAGCAATCGGCAAAGACCGGCACCGTGCCGAGTGCAGATATTCCTGCAATTGTCTGGGTCAATGAGACGATCCATGGCAATGAGACCGCATCATTTGAATCTGGCATGATGCTTATGTACAATTTGATTGCCGGAAAGGGCTCATATGCCAAGTCACTAGACAATATTGTTGTAATCCTCAACCCTTGCTATAACCCCGACGGGCATGAGCGATACGCTGTTTCGTACAATTCGTTTGCCCGTGGAGATTACGCCCCCGGAAGCTTCGAATCGTTTGAAATCAATCTACTTTGGGGACGATACAACCATTACCGGTTCGATATGAACCGCGACCGAGTTTCCTTTAGCCAAAAGGAAACACAAGAAGAAGTTGCTTTGATGCAAAGTTGGAGACCACAGATCTATCTCGATCAGCATGGTCAAGTTTCCAACTACTTCTTTCCACCGAACCCGATGTCGATCAATGCCAATGTCGATCGGAATCGGTTGAACAAATGGACTGAGATTTTGGGGCGAGCCTCCGCCAAGGCGTTCGATAAAACCGGATGGAGTTACTTCATCAAGGACGACTTTGACTACTACTACCCGGGCTATCTCGACTCTCATACTGGTCTTTCGGGTGCAATAGGAATCACCCACGAAACGGATGGTGGTAAGCAATTGTTAAAAACGCGAGAAGATGGCTCGATTTCCTCATTGCGTGAGGGTGCAGCCAAGCATCTGACGACGGCATTGGCATGCATTCAAGCTGCCAGCGGTCAGAAACAGGAATTGCTATCCGACTGGGCGGCATTCAAGCGTAAAGCGGTCACAGGCGAGTTTGCCGGAAAGTTCAAGCGGGCGATTTTCAAATCTCGAAATGCCCAAGAGTTGACCAGATTGCAAGAACAATTGCGACGAACTGGAGTTGTGAGCACGTTGGTAAGTTCTGGCACTGTTCTCAAGGCAACTTCGTTTTGGACGGATAAAGAAGAGGATGTGAAGTGCGAGGGTCCGACCCTGATTGTTGACATGGCTCAGGAATATGGTCCAATTGCCAAGACATTGATTGAGAAGGCATCTGACTTTGAAAAAGAATTTGTTGAAGCTCAGTTCAAGAAGAAGAGCTCTGCGCCAGAAGGTGAGAACTATCCCGGTCAAGATGGAATTGAGTTCTACGACATGACCGGCTGGGCACTGCCTTACGCTCATAATCTTAAGGCTTGGTGGACAGAGGATACGAAGGCACTGGAGCCGCTTGCGCAGTCAGCTAGAGTGATGGCACTGCCTGATAGTGATGTTGGCTATGTGCTTCCGTACACCAGTCAAGAGTGTGTGATCGCAGCGGCGGACCTCGCAGCTGCCGGAGTGAAGGTGTCATTTATGCGGTCGGATATGAAGCTCGGCGGACAAACATTCGACAAAGGATCGTTCGTCATCTTCAAAATTCGAAATGAAGACGATTTGAAATCTAAGTTGCAACGAGTCATGGATACCCGCAAAGTTTCTTTTGTAGGATTGCCAACGAGCTATCCGGATTCAGGCAAAGAAGGACCCGGCAACAAGCTTAGCGCGATTCAAGCCCCTAAGGTTGGTCTCATCTTTGGGAATGGTGCGCAAATGACAGGTTCCAGCGGAACTTGGTTCACTTTGGAGCGAGTCTTTAACGTGCCATTCGTGTCTCTGAGTACCTCGGCTTACAACTCGAATTCTGTTTTGAATTCGTATACCGTTCTCATAGCCCCGTCGGGTTCCCTGGCTGCATCCAACCAAAAGGTGAAAGATTGGGTCAAGGAAGGCGGGATTCTGATCTTGTTTGGCGATTCTTTGGCGAGCGTTAACACGTTTACGAACGGTCCAGAAACGCGATCCATGCCTGGTTCGATATTCAGGGCAAAACTGGACGGTCGATCCTTGCTTTCTTATGGCTATGAAGGCGATGAGATTGCGGTTCCTGTCGATGGCAGTAGCTTCCCTAAAGCCCGAAAAGAAGGTGGCGGAGTTGTGAAGTTTGCCGAAGGTGACGTAAAGAAGCTCCTGACCGGTTGGTCATGGGGCGAGGAGACGGAAAAGGCACTTGCTGGAGCCGTATGGCTTCATGACGAGGCATCTGGTCAAGGGCACATTGTGTGGTTCGCCAATGACCCATGTGAGCGGGCAATGTGGCCGGGGCTGCATAAGTTGCTGCTGAACGCGATGTACTTGATGCCGGGAAACTAAGATATCTTAGGAGCGCACTTCTTAGCCTCAACGCTGCGGCGGTGGCCCGGTGTGGCCAAATTTTGGAATATCTATCGCTCTAAGGGTTGAGGCATCTTGGATACCTCGACACTTAACGAGGCGAACTAGAATTCGGTACGAGATACGAACTTTGGCTCGCTGAGTGTAGCGTCGAGGATATTGAAAGTCGTCAAAACAGACTCAACTGTTCGGCAAGGTCTAACTCGCTTTGCCGAACCACCGCATTATCTGCGTCGATGTGCTGAAGGTCGATACCTTTCTCAAGCAGCGCCCGACCGAGCAATCTTGATCGGTGACAGCCGTGCGGGCGCATACAGCCGCACATCAGGCACAAGACACGATCTGGGGCAATCATTGCCTTCAACAACGCTTCAAAACCCTTCGCCAATTCTGGATCATGAAATAGCGGTGCAAGCTCCACCGATTCAGGATCTTTGCATAAGGCTGCAGAATCTCGAACCCCACCCAGCGTATCGCCCATATAGACATACTTAAGCCCTTTTGCGGGGATCAAATCGATGAGGTTCTCTCGCCGAAAATCTTCCCAGTAAGAGCTCTTGGGTATGGCGCGAACATCGACGAGATGGGTCACCCCAAATAGGTTCATTAACTCAATAAAAGCATCGAGCCCACGATTGCCATATCCGGCTGTATAGAGTACTGGTAATTCACCCGTCATCGATCCAATTCCATTATGGAAGACCATTCCTGGAGATGGATCATGCAGTTCAACTATATGCAGGATGCGCAGGCATCACAATTGCGATGATCGCTTCGTCAATCTGGTGGCGAATCCGCTCCAAAGCGCGTCACTTATCTGAGCTCCTGAAGATGGAGCGCGACATTCCTTCCACGCGCAACGGGCTCCTCCTCTCCTCCCTTGTTGTTGATATCGTCAATGAAAATGGACCGGTGATTTCTACCGAATCTTGGCTCGGTGAGCTTTGGGAAATCATCGACCAGGTGGTTGCAAACCGCGATCTCAAAAAGGTTGGCACCTATCTTAACACCTACATGATCGCCGCGCCGGACTTCCGAATCGCAGAGGAAGCCCTCATGAGGACTGCCCTGACTGCGCTAGATGTTCGGGATGCAGTTCAGCTTTTCGTCACGTCGAGGAACCTCGCGGTCTTCGCCAAATTCGGAATCAACGCCGATGTGATTCCAACTGTGGGACTTGGTTCGACCGTGGCCCTTAGTCAGCTTTGGAATACCACCATGAGCCTTGCTGAAGGAGCAGATCCTTATGCAATTCGGTTGAGCGAACTCGCCGCCGAATGGCTAGGTCCGAATTTTGATATCGAACGGCTGGGCGAGCATCCGGTTTTGTTCACACGAAAGTCGGCGTAGCTACTAAAAGAGTGGGTCTTGAATCGGGTCCGATTCAGGTTTGGTTTCCGCAAGCGCCTCCAGGTCAGGCTGAACCGTCACAGAATTGCCTGCTAGCTTTTGGGCCGCTTCCCAAGCTCTCTGGATGTCTTGCACGAGCAGCGAAAAGCCTCCGTCGTTGTCGGGACGCTGCTGTCGCAAAATGTAACTTGGGTGCAGCGTCGCCATGGCGGTTTTGGCGAATTCGCACGGGAAGTACAAGCCCCGCTCCTTGGTGATCAGAAAGTTCCTCTTGATGAGGTTCTTGGCACTCGGTGCGCCTACGCAGAGGATGACTTTCGGGGAAATGATTTCGAGCTGAGGAATGAGCCATTTGCGACAAGTTTTCGTTTCTTCGTCGGTCGGCGGTCGGTTTTGTGGCTTGCCGGTTGACCAGTCAGCGGCTCGGCACTTGACCGTGTTGCAAATATAGACGGTGTCTCGGCTTAAGCCAGCCGCTATGAGTGCCTTGTCGAGGAGTTGTCCCGCCCGACCAATGAATGGTCGCCCGGTTTTATCCTCTTGGTCACCTGGTCCTTCTCCGACCAGAACCAGAGGTGAGCGGGGATCACCCTCACCAAACACAACATTGTTGCGACGATCAGACAAACCGCAAGACGTGCAGCCCACAGCTGATAGTTTGAGTTCGTCAAGCGTCATTTTTGATGATTTCTTGAAGTTTATCGTAGGTGTCTTCGAGGGTCAACGGCATGACTCTCACTTCGCCAACTGTGGTCATAAAGTTCGTGTCGCCACTCCAACGGGGGACAACGTGCCAATGAAGGTGAATCGGGATTCCTGCCCCGGCAGCGCTGCCAATGTTGACTCCGATATTGAACCCATGAGGGTTGAATGCCGTTTGTAACCACTTGACTGATTTAGCGAGTAGTTGGTTAATCTCCAAGAGTTCCTCGTCGGTCATAGTGGGCAAATCGTTGGTTTGTCTGAATGGCGCGATCATCAGGTGCCCATTGGTATAAGGGTAAGCGTTGAGGAGAATGAACGCAGATTTGCCGCGGTAGAGAATGAGGTTTGTGCGATCATCGTTCGCGGCGGGAAGCTCAACAAAGATGTTCCCCGAACCACCAGGCTTCTCGATGTACTTCATCCTCCACGGTGCCCAAAGATTTTCGCTCATGACGAACCTAGCTTATATTGATTTTGCGAGAACAATTGCATCGGCAACTTCTCGCATGGATTTTCTGAGATTCATCGACTGAATCTGAATCCGTCGATACGCCTCGGCTTCGTTCATGCCTTGAGAGTCCATGAGAATCCCTTTGGCTTTGTCGATTGCCTTGCGAGCGTCTAGACGTTCGGTAAGACTCGAAACTTCTTTGCCAAGCAATATGTTGTGTTCGAATCGAGCTCGTGCCACTTCGATGGTTGGAGCAAGATCACTAGGCTTAAAAGGTTTGACCAGATAGGCAAATACTCCGGCGGCTTTTGCTCGGTCAATGAGCTCTTTGTCCGAGTAAGCGGTCAATAAGATCGTTGGGGCAATGTTCTCTTCCGTAATAATATCAACGGCTTCGATCCCATCCATAATCGGCATTTTGACGTCAAGGATGCAAACATCCGGCTTGAGCTCACGAGCTAACTCGACCGCTTCTTTGCCGTTTCCGGCTTCTCCGACGACATCATATCCCAGACTTTCCAGCATTTGGCGTAAGTCAAGACGAATGATTGGTTCATCGTCGGCAATTAGGACTTTTGTGTTTGACATTTTCGTGTTTCAGAACCAACGCCTCTCCCCATTGAGACGGTGAAAATAGGCTCCTAAGCATTAAAGATACCTTGTAAGCCAATGCCAACCATCTCTAAGCTCGGTGCATTGGATAAACTGTGCCATGGCTTCCGCGGACCTTTGGTATCTAGAAAACATAATTGACTACGCGGGAATCTTTCCTCCGGCGGCATTGCCAGCACGAGAGTCGCTTGCCAACTACCTCGCCTTTCGCCGCGGTCCCGAAAACTGGATTTTGGGTTCGTTGGCATGGTCGTGTAGCACCCTCTCCGAATTAGGCGAACTTTTGACTCCAAATGATGAAGTTGAGCTAGCCCTTATTGGACGACCAAGCACCAATTGGGATACCTGGCAAGATGCTCGACTGCAAGACGTTGAGGACGTAAATAACCTATTGGCAAAGTGCCCCGGCGTTGCCGCCGCAACGTACGAATCAAGACTCGATGATGTGACGAAAGTGCCAGATGCCTTGAATTCGCTTCGATCGCTCGGAAAGGAAACGGATATCTACATAGAACTTCCGTGGGATCAACCACTAGAGGACGCCCTGGCGGACTTGGCGACCGAAGAGTGGGCAAGAGTTAAGTTCCGGACCGGAGGCAAAACCAAAGATGCGTATCCATCTCCCGTTCAACTTGCGACGGTCCTCAAGCAGTGTATTGATCTTGAAGTCGAGTTTAAGCTGACTGCGGGTTTGCACGAACCGATTGCCCATGTCGATAAGGATAACGGAGCATTTGCTCACGGATTTCTAAACGTTTTGATGGCAACTTCGGCTGCCTTTCAAGATGAAGCGTCGGTTCAGGAAATCGCCTCAATTTTAGAGTCGAATGATCCTTCGCTGTGGAGCCTCAAAGGAGGACTGTCATTTGATGGGAAAACTTTGAGCGCGGACGATCTTAACGACGCTCGCTCATTCTTTGGCTCCTTCGGTTCTTGTTCGATCACAGACCCTTTACAGGGTCTCCAACGTCTTCAACAATAGGTTTTATGTTCATCGTTCCGTCGTCCGCAAAATCATGGGTTCCCGTTGACCCCAATTCGCACTTCTCGATTCAAAACCTTCCATTCGCTTTGCTGGCCCCTGCCGGTCGAAATGTCACCCTTGCCACCGCAATCGGGGACTTTGCGGTTGACTTGACCGCTCTGCGGGAAGCGGGGCTACTTGAGGTTCCGAGAACCGTTGATCTTGACTCGTTCGCGGATTTCTCGCAGGATGATTTGTCGGAACTAAGACGACGGATCTTTGAAATCTTTGAAGCATCGAACCCACGGCTACGTGACAACGAGATTTTGTGTCGGGGAGCGATGGAACCATTAGCGGATGCTCGGCTATTAATGCCAATAAAGCCGACCTGCTTTGTTGATTTTTACTCGGGTATTCATCACGCCTCCAACGTAGGCAAAATGTTCCGCCCGGACATGCCGCCGCTTTTGCCAAACTATCGCCATATACCGGTTGGCTACAATGGTCGAGCTTCGAGCGTTGTCGTGAGCGATACCCCGATTCGTCGTCCAAAAGGGCAGACGAAGGCGCCTGACGCCGAGAGTCCATCGTTTGGTCCGACCAAGGAACTCGATTTTGAATTGGAAATGGGCTTCTTTGTGGGCAAGCCGAGTGCCATGGGTGAAACGGTTCCGATTGGTGATGCTTCCGATTACATCCTCGGGTACGTGCTTGTGAACGATTGGTCGGCACGAGACGTCCAACGATGGGAATATGTACCGCTTGGTCCGTTTCTCGCCAAGAGCTTTGCCACCAGTATCTCGCCATGGATTGTTTTGCCCGACGCCCTCGAGCCTTTCCGGGTAAAAGCGATCGAACAGGATCCGTTGCCGCTTCCTCATCTTCAGACCAAGCAGCCTTTATCGTTTGATATCAAGTTGGAAGTGCATTTGCAAACAAAGTCAATGGATCAAGCTCAAATGATCTCGACTTCGAATGCGAAATACCTTTATTGGTCGTTCGATCAGCAATTGGCTCATCAGGCATCAAACGGAACTCCGC
>JAYVHY010000254.1:0-3597 GCA_043770615.1 Armatimonadota bacterium
GTCTCAATCGCGTTATTGGTGTGGAGCGTCGAAAGGACAAGGTGACCAGTAAGGCCAGCCTGAATACCGATTGCCAATGAATCTGGGTCTCGCATTTCACCAACGAGCATGACGTCAGGGTCTTGTCGAAGGAAGGAGCGCATTACTCGAGGGAAACTCATTCGCTCGGAAACTTGAACCTGGGCAATGTTCTTCTCGTACTCGTACTCAATCGGGTCTTCTACCGTTACAATGTTCCGGCTTTTCGCATCCATAACGTTGAGCGACGCATACAAAGTCGAAGTCTTACCGGAACCGGTAGGGCCAGTTACCAAGATCAACCCATAAGGCGCATTGATTGCCCGCGACCATTTGATATAAATATCGTCCGGCATTCCGAGTTTCGCCAAGTCAACCTTCATCGCCTGAGGATCGAGAATACGCATAACAAGCTTTTCGCCGTTCAGCGAGGGAAGACAAGAGGCACGACAGCTAAGCCGCCGACCAAGATACTCCATATCGATACGACCATCTTGCGGTTCGCGTGATTCGTCAATTCTCATGCCCGCCGCAAGTTTCAATCGAGCCAAAACGTTCGGAGCTTGTTCAAGCGGAAGCTCGCCGGTAGAGTGCAAGATTCCGTCTTGTCGATAACGGATCCGGAGCTGATCTCGCTCTGGTTGCAAGTGGATATCCGATGTTCCCGTCTCCAACGCATTCATAAAAATGTTGTCGACAATGCCAACCGCAATGGACATATCGTCTCCACCCATTTCGCGAGCTTGGCCCCCTTCCCTAATAATCAATCGAAATCGTTTGGCCGCGCCAAAGTTTGACTGTGCGTAATCGTTATTCATGCCTCTTGGGAATCATACTATGACTTGATGGTCAGACCCAACCCCTTTCTGCTCGTAACCATGCTGTTTTGGGGTTTTAATTTCATTTCTTTGAAAATTCTATTTCCGGTGATGGAGCCAGGCGCCATCCTTTTTTGGCGATATTTCGTGATGGGAGCCGTTTTAGTTGCGGTCTGCAAACTCACCGGTCAGTCCCTTGCATTGCCAAAGGAGCATCGAAACAAAATCCTGTTTGCCGGTTTCAATTCCATGGGAATCTACATGATCTTCTTCATGGAGGGAGCAAACCTGACCAGTGCGGGTGAAGCGGCTATTATTCTTGTCACCAACCCGATCATGGTTGCAATTTGGATGATGGTCTTGCGACTCGAACCAAAATCGGTTGCCAAGGTGATTGGTAGCATAGTCGCTTTTATCGGGGTAGGTCTGGTTATCCTTGGTCGCCCTGGCGTGGTTTCAACGTCAAAGGAGACAACGGACCGATTGCTTGGCGATCTCTTCATGATTCTCGGTGCCATCTCCTGGTCCTGGTCCGTCGTCATTTCAAAACCCCTTTCGGCCCAGATCAAACCGCTTCAGTTGTTTACCATGTCAATGCTGGGAGGGCTTCCGGTCGTCCTGCTGTACGGCATGGCTCCCGCATTGCGGGTCCATTGGGACACGTTTACGCCGTGGCAATGGACCAATTTCGCCCAAATCGCCCTCGGGTCGGGCGTGATCGGAATGGTCTTCTACTATAAGGGAATCTCCCAACTTCCGGCGAGCATCGCAACAATGCACCAGTTCTTGGTTCCCGTGCTTGCCACCGGTTTCGCCGCTGCTATTCTTCATGAACGCCTCGCGTGGGTTCAGGCAATAGGTTTGGCGGTTCTGTTCGTCGGTGTCTTGGTTGCGATGAAAATGATCAAGTGGCCGAGTAGGGAAGTGATAAATAGCACCTAGACATTGGTGAGGTCAAAAGTGTTTTCTTTCGGTTGTTCATCGGCACGAAAGAGAATGCTATAAGCGGTTTAAATGCACGTAAATGAATTCGAATTTACGCATATAATATTTCGGTATGAGCGACGGTCAAAAACTACCTCGAAAGCGAAGGAAGTTAACAGTTTGGATTGTTTGCTCAATCATTGCCGTCAGCATTTTCGGTCCATTGGTCTATTCACTTGGGACCAATGACAGCCACCGGACTAATTTTAGATACCTAAAGTACAAATATGGTAAGGCACCGAAGGATTATGGATGGTGCATCCATCTGGTAACGGTCGATCATGGACTCCTTGATGAAATGAAAGGAAAGCCGCTAGATCAGCTAAGAGTCTGGCTCCCTGAGACTGGTCATCCAAAGCCTGGCTCATGGCAGGACGATTGGCTCAAAACGATGAAACCAGAGTTGCAAGTCACCTACGAGGTTATTGGCAATACCGGATGGGCAATAGTCCTGAAGAATGGGAAATTTGCGTACATCATGCCTTTGAAGGGCTAACGACACTGAAACGGTTTAGCCTATGCCGAACATGCCGATGGGGTAAGATTCTCTTCAAATGACTCCAGAAGCCGCCTCAACTGCCGGAAAAGTCGCCAAAGTCACCGTCGCTTTCTGGATCATTAAGATCATTGCAACCACCCTCGGAGAGACCGGTGGTGATGCCCTTTCGATGCCACCAATCGAACTTGGCTACTTGGTATCCACTTCCATCTTTCTTGCCTTTTTCCTGGCGACCGTCATTGCCCAAGTCGCCGTCAAAAAGTATCATCCCGCGCTTTACTGGTCTGTCATTATCGCCACCACCACCCTTGGCACGACCACCGCCGACTGGCTAACCCGAGATCTTAAGTTCTTCGGGAGTGAAGGCCCATATTACGGTGCAACCGCTCTAGTTCTATTAGTTGCTCTTGTCTTGGTACTCGTCATCTGGCGATTCGTGACGGGCTCTATTTCGATAAGCAGCATCTCGACTAAAAAAGGCGAATGGTTCTATTGGATGGCGATCCTCATATCAAACACCCTCGGAACCGCGCTCGGTGACTGGCTCGCAGACTCCGAATCAATCGGGTTTGTAAAGGCGGCTCTAATTTTCGGAGCTTCCATCGTCGTTATAGGCGGTCTTTATTTGTTCACCAAAATCTCCCGACCAATCCTCTTCTGGTCCGCGTTCATCCTCACTCGACCCCTTGGCGCGACAATTGGCGACATCATCACCAAGCCGCAAAATGCTGGCGGACTGAACATGAGCCGTCCGGTTGCGTCGCTGGTTATCCTGGTCGCAATGATTCCCCTGGTCTACTTCTTCTCAAAGGATCCTGAACCAACTCTGAGTCACTAGTCAACTTCGAATAACATCCCACGATCAAGCCATGAAACTCCTCCTTGTCCCCGCCCTATTCGCCCTTGGGGCCAACGCTTTCGCACAAGGTGGTCCGCCACTCCTCACCGACGATCCCGGCACTGTAGAGAAGGGCAAATGGGAGCTCAATATGGCGTGGATCTATCGACGCCTTCCTGGCTCGACCGAGATTGAGTTGCCCCATTTTGATGCAAGCCATGGCATTAGCGATCGAGCTCATCTGAAGCTAGAAGTACCATGGATTTTCGCTGCCAGTGGAGGAACCAGCTTAAACGGCGACGGCGGAGGATCGACCGGCATAAAGTATCGCTTCCTTGACGCAAAAGGCTGTCGCCCTGCGATCTCGACCTATCCTCAAATTGGGTTTCAATTATCGTCTCGATCAGTTCGAAACGGTCTCGCCGAATCGGGTACCAGTT
>JAYVHY010000255.1:0-19682 GCA_043770615.1 Armatimonadota bacterium
TGTCTCTACCGATCATCAAACCCATTGCATCGACCTTGATGCAGTCGGTTATTTGTGATTCAAATAGAAATGAGTGGTTGAGAATATGAATATAGATTGAACCGAGATGGTCAAAATTCCCTACTGGTTTTGCATTCTTGTCGTACTCAAACCGACCGAGATAGCGTAAATCGATCCCATCGAGTTGAGCTGACTTTGGTTTCGAGAAATCATCAGAAAATGAAGCGATGAAAAAATTAAACCGGATTCCTTCGGCCGATTCTTTCAATTCGGTAACAAATGAACTGCTAAACGACACGTGAGCCAGGGCTTCATCGAGGGTAAGTCCTTCACCGGTGAACACCGTTTCGAGGAAGTCATGATCGTAAAACTGTTCGTCTTGAGTTTCTGCAAAAGACGAGATTGGTTTGGAGTCGTCTTTGTATTGTTCTTTTAAGAAGGCTTGGTAAACACGCTTATTTTTCGCGAGTCCAAGCCAAACGTCAACGAAGCAATCCATGATTCAATAGAAGATACCCTTTGGAATCAGATGGGCATCCTGTGGAGCCAAGCTAGAGTTTTGGTTCTTTGTTGCTACCTAGTTCACCCTCCGAGGCGTCGTTTGAGACAGCAAGACACTGATTACGATCTACCCCCTTCTGATGCAATAACTTTGCTTCCTGGCTTCATTCCCCTAATCTCAACAACGTTTTGGTGCGTCATATACAAGAAGTCGATTGGCGAGTAGGAGACCCAGCCCTTAACTTCATATGTATTGGTATCCTCCGAATGAGCAACTGTGATTCGTAAGCTCGGTGATTTTGGTGCGTAGCACGTGACACGATAATATCGGGTCATTTCGTCGGAACCTTCAGGAACACTAGCCACCGAACTGAGGGAAATTGGAATCTGGTAAGGCTTGAACATCAGCATCACGAGCAGAGCAATGATTAGTCGTCTGACATTCAACAATATTAAATCAAGTTTTTTCGACTCGCGGTTAAGAAGTCCCTCTGACAACGGATTCCACAAGTAAATGCACAAAGCCAGCAGTGCTGACAACACGCCGCAGACTATCGAATGTGAACCGACGATAAAAGACATTCCTAGCGCATATAGAAGAACAGCAAACTTAGCGAGGCGCAGATCACTAGGCTGAATTCGGAAGAATTTAACTTTCGGATCGGACATTACTTTTCCCTCAGGCTCTTCGATGCTAATCATTCGGTCGGGCGCCAGATGTCGCCCACTCGGCTGATTTGGCGTTCTTCTTGCAGTTCGGTTTTTGGGCCGAATGGATGTCCACCGAAGCCGTGACGCATCATCGCCACGGCTTTTGCCCAGGCTTTGGTGCCGTCTCGGCTGGTGAATAGCTGCATGACCGATTGGGCGATGACCGGGATTGGGACTTCCATTCTCATGGCGTCGCTGATGAGCCAATTGACCTCGCCAGTGTCTTCGATATAGCCAGGGATATCGTCCATACCGTTATGCTCAGCCATTTGCTCGGTCATGAGGTCGATTAGCCAGCTTCGAACCACTGATCCGTTTTGCCAACAGGAAAGGATGTCTTGAACTGGGAGTTTTTGGTCGAATTTCTCCATGAGGTGCATGCCTTCGCCAATTGCTTGCAACATTCCAAACTCGATTCCGTTATGGACCAGTTTGACAAAATGCCCGGAACCAGATTCGCCACATCGGACATAGCCGCCTGGTTGGGCGAGGTCGAGGAGAATTGGTTCGAGCCGATCTAGGGCGATTGAGTTTCCCCCGACCATGAAGCAGGCTCCGTTTCGCGCTCCGCCCACTCCACCACTGGTACCGAGATCAACAAAGTGGATTTCGGTTTGTTTGATTCTTTCTGCCCGACGGATGGAGTCGCCCCAGTAGGAGTTTCCGCCGTCGACGATGATATCGCCGGGATCCAGAATTGGAACCAGTTTGTCGATCATTTCATCAACGGCTGGACCAGCGTGGATGTAGAGGAAGACCACTCGGGGGGAAATGAGTTCTTTGAGGGCGGAAAGATCGGTGGAGAAGTTGATCCCCTTGTCGATGAGATCTTGGGAAGGGGCATTAAGATCGATCCCGACGACTTTGTACCCTTTGCCGAGCGCCTGCCATCCTAGCCCGCCGCCAATTCTTCCCAATCCGACCACGCCAAATTCTTTCACTAGTTCTATTCTGTCAGTTTTGCAACTTATCCTGATAGACTTTCGTTGATAGAGGTAGCCTATCATCTCCCGAGGATTTACCCATCGAATGTTAGAATGGATACGACATATTGATCAACACCTGAGTGATGCGGTCATTCAATACGGAGCATGGATTTACGGAATTCTTGCAAGTGTCATTTTCCTTGAGACTGCGGTCGTCATTTTTCCCTTTCTGCCGGGTGACTCTTTGCTCTTTGCGGTTGGTTTGGTTGCTGCCGACGATAAGAAGGGCCTGAGCATTCCTTGGCTGTTCGTGATCCTGACTGCCGCGGCAATCGGGGGAAATGTTGTCAACTATTGGCTTGGACGCTATTTTGGAAAAAGGCTCTTTGCGAACCCGAAGGCTAAGTATTTCTCACCTAAAAACCTTGAGAAAACGCACGAATTTTTTGAGAACTACGGTGGAAAGGCAATCATCATCACGCGATTTGTTCCGGTGGTAAGAGCATTCGCCCCGTTCGTTGCCGGTATGGGAGCGATGGAATTTCCTAAGTTCATGATTTACAACGTCATTGGCGGCGTGGCGTGGGTTGGGATTTGTATGTTTGCCGGCGTGTTTCTTGGCGAAATACCCTATGTCCGCGATCACTTTGAAGTGGCGGTCATGGTGCTGGTGGTCATTTCGGTGTTGCCAATTGTCTTCGAGTTTGTGATGCACAAGAAGCGAGCCAAGAAGAAAAAGGCGGATGCTGAATATTTGGCTAGTCAGCCGTATAAGGATCAAGCGGAAGGGGAGTAGGTTCTCCATTTCCCGTCTTCTTGGTTGGAATGAAGACTGTTTCGACTTTTTCAGGGGTCTGCGACCCCCTGGCGGTTTCCTCCCCCACTCTGTGGTCAAGGCTTTAGGACTGCTAGGCGTTATTTTGAAGAGCCAGGCGGCGATTTTAGACGGAGAAGAGCAGTGAGTAATGCCAAACCCGTGGATGAAGCATGTTGTCGCACTATATGCAAAGTCAAAAGATTGTTGGGAACGATGGTTATGAGGGTGTTGCATGGATGAAATAGGGTCAGGGTCTTTTTAGCATCGGGAAACGATTTTCGCTTTAGGAGTTATTCGGTATTCCTGAACATGGAACGAAAATCGGCATTCCCGCTGCATCCATTTCCGTACCAGTCGCATCCGTTCAACACCCTCTTAGCCTCGCCAATTTGGTTTTGACATGGTTCAGGCTTGGTCACGATCGGATTAGCGAGGCAGCCGGGCAGGGGTTTTCTTGACTGGACCACTGGAGTATTGATCCCATCCACGAAAAGAAAGAAGTCTATGTTCCGAGGACTTCTTCGTAAACTTGCAGAAGAGTTTTGACGTGTAAATCCATCGTTGCGGGACTTTTCCAGTAGCGTTCGTAGCCCGTTTTACTGAGCGATTCGATCACGTCATCGTGAGCAAACTCTTTGATTCGACGGACAAGAGCATCGACATTTCCGGATTCAAAGAGCACTCCATGCCGGAATTTGTCAACAGCTTCCACGGCGGCAGTGACATCGGACACGATGACGGGAATCCCCATTGCCGCACCTTCATCAACCACCATTCCTTGCACTTCGTACCAAACCGAAGGGAAGATAATTGCTCGTGCTCGTTGAAGCAGTTCTTTGACTTCTTCTGGTCTTCTCCAGCCCAGAAGTTTAGCTTCGGGACAAAGTGGCTGGATATCCGGTGCCTGAGCTCCGGTACCAATAAACATGATTGACACCCCAGCCTTTTGCGCAGCTTCAGCGGCAATGAGGGCTCCTTTTTCGGGGCTGAATCGCCCGACAAACGCGAACGACTGATTTTTCTCCGCAGTCACCCTCGGTTCTTTGATAACCGGAATCGGATTTGGCACATGGTGAATCTTGGTTCCGTCAGCGAGATAAGGATGAAGCACTCGCTCACTTAGGTCACTAACCGTGATTAGGTGCTTCAGATCGGAAGGCATATGTGCGCGCTGATCTTGGAGGTGATGCCGAAGGCTAAACCAAGTTTTTTTGACAATCGACGTGTTGGTGCACTTTGATTGAAGGCACTGTCGGGATAGTCCTTTGAGGTTGCAGACCGTATTGGTTCGGTGGTCAAAAAAGCCCGCAATGGGACATGCAAGACCAAAGTCATGGGCGGTGAAAATGAGCTTGAATCCACGTTTCTTTACTTCGGGAATGAACGAAAGAGTTGTCCCATCGCGCCAGCTATGAACATGGACGATAGTATCTCGGGGATCATAAAGATCAAGAACTTTCGAAAATTCTCGCTCCACTTCCTTATTCCAGAGTCCGGCGAGAATCGATTTTGAGAGAGGCTGCTCAGTGACTTTTTTCTGATTGAGTTGGGTGATTCTCAGCTTGGGTGTCTCTTTGAGGATACTAGCCGCCTCGCCGATCGTAAAGAAGACATGAACTTGGTCGACATGCTCGGTCAACGCTATGGCGGATTCAAGCGCAACTTTTGACGCTCCCCCATTGACGAGCCCGTAGTCGGTGACGATGATGATATTCATGGCTTAAAGTCCGATCCAACCCGCAGCATCTCGGATGTCGCTGAATTGTCGCATTCCTGATGGAAGATTCGCAAGAATTTGTTCCCCATACCGTTTGGTCTGGAGCCGTGGATCCAGTAAAGCGATAATGCCTTTATCATTTTCGGAACGAATGAGCCGTCCCGCACCCTGACGCATGATTATTTTTGCGTTCGGCAGGGTGTGAGTTTGGAATGGATCCATCCCTTGGTGGGCAAGGTATGCCATTCGTGCTATCTGTGAGGGTTCAAAGGGAACTTCGAAAGGAATCCTGACAAGGGCAACACAACTACAGGTTTCGCCAGGGGCATCGAACCCGGTCCAAAACGAGCGGAGGGCAAAGAGAGAGGCGTAAACATTCTTTTTGAATTGCTCGCCGACGATGGCGACACCAGTTTTTCCTTGCATCAAGATTGGAAATTCGTCAGAAACGCTCATGTAGCTCATCACTCCTTCCATCTCTTTTCGCGAGTGAAAGAGGGCAAGGGTCCTGCCTTGACACGTTTCGATGATGCCGCTGAGCTCACGGGCGATAGCTTGGTAGTAAAACTGCTCGGCACTGCCCTGTCGGCTTAGAGTTGGATCGGGTATGGAGTCCTTTTGTGGCACATAGAGGGCGCATTGAGTCGTGTAGTCAAACGGGGAAGGGAGGACCTCCTCAAACATGGCAGTGGCGCCGGTCACGCGCTTGAAATGTTCAAATTCATTGTCAACTTGAAGCGTGGCGGACATGCAGACGTACGGTACGCGATCCCAGATCAAGCCTTTCAATGGTTCTTGAAGATCGATGTAGTCTCGCCGAAGGATGACCTCTGAGCGCGGGTTTCCAATGTAGCTGACAGCGGCTCCGGATGGACGAGAGAGCTCGTGAGCACCGGCGGCAAAGTCTCGGACGTAGCTGACGTAGTTCCTGGAGGAATCGGCGATGTTTTTTGTATCGGGGTGAATATTGTCTTGACGGTACCGCTCGACCCTTAACACCGAATCGGTTGAGTAGCGATCGCAGGCGTTTCGGACTCGCTCGGCGATGAATTCTACGAGGGTTAAATGTTGCTTAGCATGGGCTTTTTGTACGGCAGGATGATCATCTAGCTCAGACGGAGTTACAACCATAATCCCTCCTTGATCCATTTGCATACCCAATGCCATGAGCTCTTTCTGAGCGAGGGTGATTTCCTTCCTCAGTTCATCTCCCTTGTGTCGCCATTCTTGTTCTTCGCCCTGGGCTTGAGCAAGGGGGACGATCAGGTTCTCCAGTCGGTTTGCGATACCGGTTAGTGCCCCCAATCGCTTGTCGCTCATTTCGAATTCTAAGCCGCTCATGGCGGCATTGGGGAAGTCGTGGGCTTCGTCAAGGATGAGGAAATCGTATTTGAACAGCATGCCTTCCCGATCGGTTTCGGGATCGGCACTGACGGCATCCTGGATCACCACGCTATGGTTGGTGATGATCACTTTGGCTTTTTCTAACTGCTTGCGAGCTTTGTAATAGAAGCAATCATCGTATGCGGGGCAAGCCTTGGCGGGACACACAGGGGGAACTTGGACTTGTTGCCACAGCTTGGTGATCTCTTTGTCGGGTTTGCGAATCAGACGTCGAAACTCGTTTTCGATACCAAGTTCGGCTTCTTTGATAAACGGTTCGCCGTCGTTCGGCATGACATCGTCCATTGCCATGAGGCAGGCGTAGCGTTGCCTTCCAATCAGGAATGCGGTGGGAACGTGCTCAGTAAAGAGCGAGAGGGCAAGCGGAAGGTCTTTGCGCCAATATTGGTCGGCAAGGACATTGGTGTAGGTTGCGATGACGGTTCGCTTGTCGTTGGCAATGGCGTTCGCGATAGCGGGAACCAGGGCAGCAAGGGACTTGCCTAGCCCGGTCGGGGCTTCGAAAAGCCCGGTTGCTCCTTGTTCGATTAAATCGCAAAGGAGCAACGAAAGTTGGACCTGGTTTTGCCTGGTCTCATAGCCCGAGCGGGTTGCGAGGCGATCAAACGCCTGTTGCACCAATTCTTGGGCTGTCATGAACGTAGCTTACTAAATTAAACGGTTACCTTTTCCTTTTCCGGTTCGGTATCGGTTAGGGTCTTACCGTAAATATCTCGCGCCCGTATGGGGATTCCCTGCATGTCGGGTTCGCGCTTTCGCCACTTTCGCCAATCCATTAGGAGTTGCTGTTTGGTGGGAAGGTTGAGATCCCATGCAAGACCCAATTTAGCAAATGTTTTGATAACGATTGCGCTTGGATCGAATTGCCACGGGAATACGCCATGTTGAGCCCATAGTTCGGACTTGTGGTGGGTATTGTGCCCGCCTTCGCCAAGAGCCAGGATTTCGACAAACGCGTTATTTCGAGAATTGTCGGGAACCTCGAATGGAGTCTCACCCCATAGGTGGCAGACCGAGTTGACGGCAAAGGTCGCCCAGTTAACAAACGCGGCACGAGCAAGCGATTCCCAGAATGAAATTCCGCAGAAGTACGGGATGATAAAGCCTAAAGATAGGATGGCAAAGTAGAGGATCGGGTGACTCATCATGTTGATGACTCGATCTTTTTCGATGCCGATGATGACTTCAACCAGTCGATCCCATCGTTTTCGGATGAGGGTAGCAGTAGAGACGATGATTTCTCCCGTCTTTTTGTCGCGAACTTCCCAGTGGTCAATATCCTCGGGTCGGTAGGCAAAAGTCGCCGGGTCTGGCGCCTTGGCTTGTAGCTCGACTCGCCATTCGTCGATGGTGAGTTTCGCTGGTTTCATAAGGCTTGGCTCTTTGAACGCCCACATCATGAAGGAGTGCATGAAGCCTTTGAACTGCTCGATGAAAATGGATCGCTTCGATTCTTCGAAAACGAATGGCGAGTGAACGTCGGCGTTTGTTTCGCCGAAAGCGTGGTGCTTGCTGTGCTTCTTCATCCATTCTTGCGGAAGGCCTTGGATTGCGGTGCTACCCATCGCAAAGAGGATGGCTCGCATCCACGGATGGGTTTTGAAGCTAGGGTGAGTCCCGACTCGGTGATAGCCAATAGTGATGCCAAACCCGGCAACGAGCCACATTCCAAAAAACCAGGCGAAGTGTTTGCCATGGAGGGCGTACATTTGCCAGAAGAACGGAACAAGGGCGGCGGTGAATGAGAGTCGATATGCTGAGCGAATCATTCGATTTTTCAGCGCACTTTGCACCAATTTTGGATGGCGTGACTTCATCGTGGAGCCGTCAGCGCGTTTTGCGTTGCTTCGTTCGGCAATTTCCTTGTACGAAGCAAGCCATGGATATCGTCGCAACATTGGTCGCACCCACTTCACGTGAGAAGACACGAGTAGGACCAGGTACGCCAACCAAGCCATGGTTACGCTAAATTTCTGGAGGTCTTGAAGCGCGTAGTAGAGGACTACGGCACCTCCTAATGGTGGGGTTAGGAGAAAGAATCCGACAATGAATCTCTCGAATTGCCGGTTAGAAACGGTAGTACTACTCACGATATTGTTTGCCGGTTAGGCTAAGGATGCGAAGCCTCTTCCATCCTTTCTACTCCATTGTGACGGATGTGACTGCATGAAAGAGGCTACGAATTAACTGTATGGTTGGTTTCAGAGGTCAAAACATTGGACAAATTGTCCGAATTTAGACCGTTCCTTCGGGAAACCAAAGACTAAGTTCGACGGCGGCGGCTTCTGGATCGCTGCTGCTATGAGTGAGGTTATCGTCGATTGACAACGCCAAATCGCCACGGACTGTACCTGGCGCAGCATCAACTGGATTAGTGGCTCCCATCATGGCTCGGATGGCTTTGACTGCGTTGGTTCCGCTAACGGCAATGGCGACCACTGGTCCGCTGACGAGGTAGTCACAAACATCTTTGAAGAATGGTCGTTCTTTGTGCTCGGCGTAGTGAGCTTCGACCGTTGCTCGGTCGGCGTTGATGAGTTTTAGTCCGACAACGTTGAGGTTTCGGGCTTCAATTCGTCGAGTGATCTCTCCAATCAGGTTGCGTGATACCCCGCCAGGCTTAATGAGGACCAATGTGGTTTCCATAGACAAGAGATGATTTTACCTTTTTCGTCAGGGATCGGGATTTTGGACCCTACGGCAGATGGCTTGGATTGCCGTCCGTCGGGTGCTCTTGTTTTTCTATTGGAGGCGCAGCCGATACGGTTTTGGCGCGGGGCCACAAAACCCAACCGATCATTCCCGCTAGCCAACCAATCCAACCTATTGCAGTTGGGACTAGGTTAACCCATTGAAGGAATACAGTCAGACATCCACCGAAGTAAAGTACATAGCAAATATTCTTTCGGTTCATAGCCGGTAGTATACGGCGATAAAGAATTCGGTTCAGCCATCTACCTTGACCCAACCAAGACGCAACGGCTTTAACCTTAGCCTTTGGGAGAGTCCTTGAAAATCCATGCCAATAAGGTATGGATTTTTGAGGTAGCCCTAGGTTAAAATTGCCGAAAGAATTGCGGCCTGAAGGGTCGCGCTAATCCCAAGCATACCGTTCGCAGATAATCATTCCCGGCTCCATTAAGAGCCTTAAAACACCGATGCCCAGCGCCAAAGGCGCGTCTCTACTCTTAGCCTATGGGCGAAGCCCTAGGTTTACGTTCACCAAGAAAATTGCGGCCTGAAGGGTCGCCCTAATCCCAACAGTATTGTTCGTCGTAGGCGATTCCATTCTCAGTCATGAGCCTTCGGAACTCGTCTTGAAATGATTCTTTCGAATGATGGGACTCTTGATTCGCGACGTATGCAATCGCTGAGTCAATGGAAGAGTACGAAATTCCAAACGCGCCATAACCCCGTTGCCAGGCGAAACTTTCCCGGTTTCTGCCAGTGGTCTTGAGCCACTTGGATGTGGAAACTTTTGTGTTTTCGATCATCTTTGCCACGGTCTCGGTTCGAGATAACCCAATGAGGAGGTGAACATGGTCATCGTGTCCACCGATCATGATTGGCGTGTGTTTTCCTTCCCTCAAAATAGTGGTTATGTACGCATAGAGTTCTGGTCTCATTTCGGGTTCCAGGTTAGGAATTCGGTCCTTCGTGCTAAAGACTGCTTGGACGACGATTTGGGACAGTGACTGTGGCATGCCGTTTCCATTGTATTAGCGCGACCCTTCAGGCCGCAAGAAAAATATTGGGCATCCTAACCTAGGGCTACGCCGCTAGGCTAAGGGGGCAATTATATACTTGACTCAGCAACTAAACTGGTATACTGTATGCATGAAAGCAGGATTAAAGACTCCCAAGACGTTGATGGAGGCAATCGTGATGTTCGCAGACCCTAAAGTTTGCTTTGAATTTGCGGTTGCACTTCGCTGGGGCGATGATGTTCAATGCCCTTTCTGTGGGTCTGACAATCACTCGTTCATGCAGACCCGCCAGACGTGGCAATGCAAGAACAAAGAGTGCAAGAAGCAATTCAGCGTGAAGAAGGGCACGATATTCGAGGACTCGCCAATCAAGCTGGACAAGTGGTTCGCTGCCATGTGGCTTATTGCCAATGCAAAGAATGGCATTTCATCATGTGAGCTTGCTCGATCGCTTGGCGTGACTCAAAAGACGGCCTGGTTTATGAACCACCGGATTAGAGAGGCAATGTCGAACGGTTCGATTGAAAAGCTCTCAGGCGAAGTTGAGGCTGACGAGACGTTCATCGGTGGAAGCATCAAGAATATGCACTACGATAAGCGTCCCGACACGACTGTTTACTCAGGGTGGCATGACAAGACGATTGTCATGGGTGTTGTTCAGCGTGGCGGTAAAGGTTACTTTGAAGTGATTCGCCGCCGACGTGGTACCGATATGAAGCCAATCATTGACAAGTATGTTGAGAAGGGTTCAACGATGTACACCGATAACCACGGCGGTTATCATGGGCTTTACAAGAACTACCAACACGGCGTAGTCGATCACTCGGTTGCCTACGTGTTCGGGTCGATTCACACCAACACTTGTGAGGCTTTCTGGTCGCTTCTCAAGCGGTCGATGAAAGGCACCTATGTCTCAGTCGAGCCAATCCATCTGCACAGATATTTGCATGAGTACGGTTTCCGATACAACACTCGGGACACCAACGATTCAAACCGCTTCCTCAAGGTGCTGTCTCAAATTGCTGGCCGACGCTTGACCTACGCTGAGCTTACGGGCAAGGAGTTGGCCGCTTTCGCATGACAAAACGAAAGACTGGATCAGGAAATCGAGACGGGGCAAAAGACAAGCCAAGCGAGGAATTCAAAGCATTCGAGGAACTTGCAAAGACAGTTTTCAAGGCACCAAAGAAGCCGAAAAAGAAGACCGAAACGGACAGTTAATATTTGAGTTCGATTGAACTTACAGTCGCCTTCGTTTATTAGGCAAATTTATCATGAATGCCGTACCAGAGGCTTCATTCAATCGGTTTTGCCTTCGATTGCACATATCTTAGGTTCAAACTTGACGTATAATTGAGACGAGAAAAAACCGACTCTCCATCGAAAAGAAGTCGGTCGATTCTCAATCTGAAAACTGGTAATCGTTCAAAAAACCAATCTTTATTGGAGGGGAAATCCCCTTGCCAATTTAAGTATACGCCATTCGTGGCGCGTGGTTGATGGCGGTTCCAGATTTAGGAATAAATCAATGGAAAACCAAAGCACATCTATGGAACCACCGAAAATATCGACATTAACTCCACGACAAAAAGTGGACACGCCTTCGCCACCCTTACAGGGAACACCTTTTGGTGCAACAATGGTATCGGTCTTTGATCAAAAGCTATTGGCTAAGACCGACATGACCCCGCTCCTTCCGACAATGCCTCTTGAGGTCTATGAGGAAATCCGACATGAAGGGATATTTCCACATTTGAAACCTGTCGTCCGTAGGTTCATCAAGTAGGACTAAGCCCTGAGACATCAGGGCTAGCTTCGGTTTGCCTTCAGGTACGCCAAGCTGAACTCTTTGAGGCATGACTCTATTTGTTCCTTCATCTTTTGGGCTCTTGACTCCTTCGTCGCTCCTCCTGCCATTGAGACCGCCCATATTCTTGCTTCTACTGATTTCTTTGGGCTCCTCTTCAATGTCACCGAGTCATATATCTCTAAATCTAACTCAATTAGAAGGTTTCCGTCCGGTAACGTCCAGATTGTAAAAAGTGGACATAGTTTAGCTTCAGAAATCTTCTTCAGATCAGTAAAGTCTTTGCGGAACTTCTCCTTGTCTGACTTGGCAAATTCAGGAACAACCCAAATGACTTTCAAGTCATTGAGTTCTTTTATTACCTGCATCGTTAGATCCATTCGCCCTTCCTTTGAAAAAGCATTGCCTGGATTCTCAATGATCGTCGTAATAATTTCAACACCCAACAACCCTTTCAACGATTCGACAGCCTCCTCACTGACAATGAGTTTCTCACCCTTAATGTTATGGGGCGAGGACATCTCCGAGAAACCGGATATTGGTAGCAGAATGGCTAATAAAATGCCAGATGATCTTACAAGTGAAGCGAGATTCATTCCCTGATTCTACACAATGAAGCAGGGAATGTCAGGTGTATTTATGGATACCAATTGCCATTTTCGTCGATGTGCGTAGCCAATCCGACCAATAGCATTCGCATGACTTCCATGATTGCCCTGGAGTGAGGTGGGGCATATGTCCTTAGCATGTCATGAGCTGTGGGGCATCGAACCGCTCTATAGGCCGCATTTAGATCGTGCCTCGCATTATTATAAAATGGTTCCTTAGTCGCCCAATCCGGGGGATGCCCCATGCTACTGGTCTTAATGAAACGGTCTAAGCGACGGTAGTTGAGTCCCCAGCCGGGATCATTCCCATCTTTAGGGTCGGGAGTATGACTCGGCAATGATTTATAGATTGCATCACTAGCAGACTCAAGAACTCTCATTAAATGAAATACACATGCGGTTCCTCGTTCAAGGGCAAGACACTTCATAGCCTCTTCGATCTCTGGAAGACTGTTTGTGAAACGCGATTCCACCATCCCTCCAAAATATTCGCCTGCCGTTTGGTCGAAAAGAATGCTATCCGATGGGTCAAGTATGAACGCTTTCCATCTTGCCATTTCGTCAAAGAACACAGTATTGGCATGTTGAACAATTGAGGAAATATCGCCGAAAGTTATGTCTCCATTCAAAAACTCAAACGCTCGATTTGCTGAATCACCGGAGCAGTTTGCGCCAATCTCGTAGCATTTGTCTTCGATGGTTTTCAAATACCCCTGAAATATGCCACGAATATGCTCCAGCGCAACCGTGTTCTTCCCGTACTGATTCGCATTCGGGAACGCAGGAATCGTTTCAATAATCGCATTATCGAGTTGTAACAGAAGCACTCGGTATGTCTCCGAGATTAAGGCAAAGTCCTGGGCATTGAGTTTGTGCAATTCTAAAAGGCTCCAGAGGCGGTAACGCTGTTGCATCCATTTTGGGATGACAAAGTTCGTCAGCCTCATCTTACCCAACCTCCTGAGTCAAGTATATAATTACCGGCTAAGGGTAGGGGTGCGCCTTTGGCGCTGGTTTATACCCTTTAAGGGGCTTTAGCTAATTCGCGGAGTGGATCGATGCCAGTTTGTTTGACAACTTGGCCAAAGCGTTTGGTGTTGGAACTTACTTGGATTGGGGTCGGTTTTGAATTGGAATACAGCTAATACCCAGGCACGCAATGGAACCCAAAATGCAAACAGTGGCAACCACCCCATTGTAAGCTGGCACCAAATTAGGGACTCGATCGATAACTCCAGGAATCCAAGCAAGATTTTCTTTAGGTTCCTTGCCAGTTCTTTCTTTGTAATTTTTCAGCATTTCTTGCCGTTTGGTAAGAAATTTGTCGCTGGTTGACCGAACTTGCGCTTTGTCTCTTGGTATTCGAACAATTTGGACGACACCGACAATTAGAAGAAGGAGACTGAAAGCCCTCAGCGTAATTCGCAAAGCACCATAGGGTTTGACCATCGCACTTTCAATTCTTCCTTATTTCAAATTCTCTGGGTTCAAGCCTTCCAATTCCGGAAGTACGAAGATGCCGTCTTTTCGGATCAAAACATCGTCGAACCATATTTCTCCGCCACCGTAGTCGGGGCGTTGGATATTCACGATATCCCAGTGGATTGCGCTGACATTTCCGTTACCGCCCGGTGGGTCGTATGAGTTTCCGGGCGTGAAGTGGAAGCTACCCGCGATTTTCTCATCGAACAGGGTGTCTTTCATCGGATGAAGGACATAAGGGTTGAAACCAATGGCAAACTCGCCAAAGTATCGAGCACCGGCATCCGTATCCAGGTGCTTGTTAAGAAGGTCGGTTTGGGCGCCGGCGGTTGCCTCAATGATCTTGCCGTCCTTGATGACAAATCGAATGTCTTTGAATTCTGTGCCTTGGTAAAGCGATACGGTGTTGTACTGAACAATTCCGTTGACCGAGTCTTTGACTGGGGCGGAGAAACATTCGCCATCCGGGATATTGCGTCTTCCGCTACATGCCACCGCGCCAACGCCTTTTATGCTGAACGAACAATCGGTTCCCGGTCCGACAAGCTTTACTCGATCGGTTCTTGCCATGAGGTCTTCGAGGGGTTGGGCTGCCTTTGCCATTCGAGCGTAGTCCATCGTGCAGACATCAAAGTAGAATTTTTCGAATGCTGGCGTACTCATGTTCGCCTGTTGAGCCATGCCCGGGGTTGGCCATCGAAGCGCAACCCACTTTGTTTTTGGAATTCGGACGCCAAAAACCACTGGTGTCGAATACTCCTTCGACCAAAGACTCATGATTTCGCCGGGAACATCGGAGAGTTCAGCGTAGTTATTGGTGCCACGAAGCGCCATGTAGGCGGTCATTTGCTCCATTTCATGCTTTTCGATATTGGCGATCAGTTGAGTATTTTCGAGCGTCAGACCGTGCATGAGTTGGCGTCGAACTAGGCTGCTCTCGAGTCTGACAGCTACTTTAGCGCCAGATTTTTGGGCTACTCTAACAAGCTCGGCGACTGCTTCTTCGGGAATGTCAAAAGCGTGGATCAACAAATTGTCGGATTTGTTGAGTTCACATGAGTGATTGCAAAGCAATTCGGCAAGGTTGGTAATGCGCGGATCAAGCATGAAGGTGACTTAATCTACCGCTTAAACAACAAAATCGACTCCCCGAAGGGAGCCGATTTGTTGTTTTAGCCAAAAGTAATTGCTTACTTTTTGGCTTCTGGTGCAGGCGTGTTTGCCCCATCAACGGTTGGTGTCATTGGCGCACCTTCCTTCGGTGCTTCACCTTTCACAGTTGTGTCGGTTCCATTGTTGCCTTCGGCAGCTGGGCTACAGCCACCTAACATTGCACCAAAAATGGCGCTTACGGCGAGAATCATTAGAGTTTTATTTTTCATGTTTTCCTCCTGTCTATCGCGTTCAATACGGCTCTTGAATTCGTAAATCCTGCGAGGGCAATGCCCAAAAAAGTCAACACGTGGTTCCCACGTTTGGTTTCAACAATTTTCAGTTACCCATAGAGAGGGACGCCAAATCAGTCACATCGGCGCGGATTTCGGTAATTTTCCAAGATTTCTTCGGAATGATCAACCAATCGTGATCTACTTCCTTTTTTAATTTGATCACGACATTCGGAATCGTGACTTCCTTCGAGAACATCGCTACTCCGATCTTAACCGTAGCGGGCGATTCTATTCTCGCGTCTTCCCCAGTGATGACGGGTTCGATCTTCGTGAACTCGAAGTCAGGCTTCGAGTTCTTGATGTAGTTTGCAATATCTGAACGTCCCGCAGGAATTTCCGCATCGTTGAGACTTAGATTAAGGCTCAGGAAGTCAAGAACTCCTCCCGGTCGACCATCTTTACTAGCCTTTTGGGCCTCCTTTATTGCTTCGGTGATCAAGGTTCTGTCGTCAGGTTGGTTGAGAAAACCCAAACCAATTTTGCCGATAATCAGGACAGCAACGACGCTGACCGTAACTCCAAGAATCTTCTTTCCGGACGTCATAGTAATGGTAGGTTACGCCAAAGCAAGACGAACCGATTCGACATCTTTTGACATTTGTTCCTTTAGAGCTTCAAGGGAAGGGAAATTCTCTTCTGGTCGCAAGAACTTTTCTAGTCGCAATCGCACATGTTGACCATAAAGCGAGTCTCCCGGATAGTCCAACAAAAATGCTTCAATGGTTCGTTCTGTCCCACCAACAGCAGGACGGGTACCAATTGCCAGTGCGCACTTGTATTGTTTGCCGTCCACAAAGAATCGAGAAGCATAAACGCCATCGCGTGGCATCACTTGATCAAAACTTCTTGCAATATTTGCGGTTGGAAATCCGAGCTCGCGACCAAGCTTACGACCATGTTCGACGAAACCTTGTACTTCAAATCCGCGACCCAATTGAGTATTGGCATTGTCCAAGTCACCATGGTGAATTGCTTCCCGAATCGCCCTCGAACTGACCCGATTTCCACCAATTTCGAACGCCGGAACAATGATAGTTTCCATACGCTCCTTGAGCCAATCGGTATTCCCCTCCCGACCATTCCCCATTGCAAAGTCATGACCGACAACCAGGCAAACTGCCTTTAACTTGTCCAGAAGAATCGATTGGAAAAATTCAGTTGCCGACATTCGGCTCAGCCAGGCATTGAAAGGAACTACTACAGTCAGACCAACTCCATGGATTTGAAGCTGCTCCAGATTCATCTTGAGCGATGCAATTGCTTTAGGAGCTTTAGAGGGATTGAGGATGACGGCTGGGTGACGATCGAATGTCACGACAATAACCGGAATTTCAAGTTCCTTTGCTCGGTTTACCGCAGTCTGAATGACCTGTTGATGACCAAGGTGAACCCCATCGAATGTACCGATGCAGATGACGGCTTGATGCCACTCGGGACTAAGGAGCTCAATTCCAAAATGGACTTGCATCAGGAATTATCCTTGCTCAACATGATTACGAGCGATAAGGCAATTGTTTGACCGACCATGACGGGAAGCAAGTTGGAAAACTTAGACCAAGTTAGCACCGGCAGCAAGGGATCTGGGATTCGAGTAAGTCCGGTCTCTTGGGTCGATAAGAGAACAACCGCAAGGTAGCAACACAGACACCAAATAACCGGAATTGTGAAATTCAAAGGGCTAGAAATGATTGGCTTTGGCACCAAGTCCTTCATCAAGGAACCAACAATTACCGTAGTTCCGGTCGCCACAAGTGGAGCTGAAATTAAGACGAGAGTGGAGAGTGAAAGTTGGGCCCGACCAACAAACAATGCCGTCCACACAATTGAGACGACTAAACAAATGAAGCTGGCGTTACCGATCACATAAAGGCGATCTTGAAACGAAACAAGCTTATTCGGGGAGATCTTCGGGTCGGACATCGGCTGCACCCCGGTTTTCCTCAGCAATTTGCTCGTAGATTTCCTTCCGGTGGACGGATACGTCACGAGGCGCGCGAATACCGAGACGAACTTGCTCTCCTCGAACTTCGAGAACAACAACCTCAACATTATCTCCAATTACGATCGTTTGGTTTACTTTCCTGGTGAGGACCAGCATCCTTACGCCCTCCGTGGCATCCGGTTTATTTTAGGTCAAGCCGCTGCTGATTTGGCAACATCCTTTGATCCCGAAAATATCGGATATCGAATAGTATACGCTTCATCTTCCAAAATGACTTGTTTTGCTTTGCGAGTTTCCAAGTTTATGATTACCGGAGCGGCTAAATTTGCCGTTGCCAATTGGGGTTCCCCTACTGGAATTGTAGTTGTGACCAGTACAAGATGGGGCGTTTCTGGTTCCAAATCCAAAGACTTTGCTTCTGAATCGCTGATTTCGGGGGCGTACTCTTCCACAAATGACTCTGGAACCGACATCAGGAATGCCAATTTCGGTTCTTGGACCGATTGTAACCATCGATACGGACTTCCCGGCTTTGAGTGAACGACCACATAATCGCTCAGCTTTTGAAATCCAATCATTCCGTCATCGAAATGAATTACATCCTCTTTCGCAAATTCTATATCACCAAATCGTGTGCCTTTTAGCTTCATCGTATTATCCTCTTATGAAATCCATCAGGCTGAGCTTATTTCCTTGTCCAGCCATTTGGAGAGCGGCTTGATAAGCCGTTTGTGCACTCTGATAATCCGTAATCGCTTGTGCCAAATCTACATCAGTGACGTCAGAGACATTCTTCGTGAGTTCCTCTATTCGTCTGGTTTGATCGGACTGATAGTCCGAAATTGTTCTTCCTCGGTTGCCTAATTCGCCTCGGTACAAACTCGACGACTGTAACGCTGCTTGAATGTTCGTTAACGAAGCATTGCTGAGAGTCGCGGTATCGTTGTTTTGCATCGCGGTTATCGTGCTCGTAAGGGTATTGAAAGTTGTGGTTATAAACGATTGAGTTCCCGAGAGAGATAGATCCATCGTTTGACCCGGGGCAGCTTCTACCCTTACGGTGCCAAGGTCTCCATTGTAAGTTAAGACACCGGAAGAAACCGTGAATGGAGTCGTTCGAGTTGCGGTTCCAGCAAAGATGTAATCCCCGTTTCCGTCCTTCGTGTTTGCAAGTTGGACCAGACGATCTCGAATGGAGGTCATTTCCGACGCCATTGCTTGTCGTTCATTCTGTCCAATCGTGGCAGTAGCTCCGCTCACAGTCAGGGCATTTGCTCGGTTCAAGAGGGTCGTGACTTCGACAAATGAATTCTCAGTCGTTTTCATCCAAGAATTGGCTCGATCTAGGTTTGCACTATATTGGGCAAGCCCCGCTTTGACGCTGGACATGGAGATAATATTGCTGACGCCAGTAGGGTCATCGCCAAGTTCATTGATCCTTCGGCCAGTTGACACTCTTCGCTGAGCAGCAAAGTAAGCATTTCCAGACTTCTGGACCTGACTTTGCGCAGAACTAAATTGATAAGAGGTGCTTACTCGGTTCATCGTTTTCTCCTAGTATAAATATCGGTATTTCGAAAGTTCATTCTTTAGTTTTTTAGTCTATCTCAGCATATTAATGAGATCACCCATCAGTGAGTCCATCGTATTGAGAACTTTGGCGGCGGCTTGATAGCTCCGTTGGAACCTTAGCATGTTCGCCATTTCATCATCAAGACTGACACCGGCAACATCTTGAACTTGGGCTTCCAACTGTTCACTGAGTGCGTTTGCGGTATCCACTTCATTTCTGGCAACCTTCACGTCACGACCAACGGTGCTGGCAAGATCAGCAAAGAATGTTTCTGATGTTCGAGTGCCGAGACTGGCAAATTTTATGTCCCGTAGTCCAGAAATTGCGAGCGCAGCCGAGCCATCTCCCGCTGCTGTTGTGTTACCAATAACTATATTGGTTGCACTTGCGTTAACCGCTGCGGATAAGGCAAAATCTGCCGCACCCGTTTGGGGTGACGAATCGTTGAAGAACTGAATTCCGGTTGCGCCCGTCGAAGTAAAGCCCGCCATATGGATCGAGTTAACTTGGGTTCGAAGGGTATTGGCCAAATCATCCAATTGAGTTTTGTAGCCAGCAACCTGGTTTGAGTTATCGAATAATCCCTTGAGCTTGCCGCTCGTTACTGACCAAGTTCCAATTGCGTTGCTAATCGTGCTAGAAGCAGCATTGACGGTCGTTGGAAACTGAGTCGCTCCGACTTGGTCAACCAATGTAAAGCTGCCGACGAAGACCGACGTGGTTCCGTCACTCGCAATATGAGTATCAACATTTACCAATTTTGAAAGGTCAGATATCAACTGGTCTCGTTGATCGAACAGATCGTTCGGTGAACCACCTTCAACCGTTTGCTTTTTAATTTCATCGTTTATCTCACCAATTTGATTCGCAATTGATTGAATATCCGATAGGGTCTGGTTGATCTGATCAGTTTGGGAAGCATCCTGAGACTTGAGGTGAGCATAAGTGCCACTTATTTTTTGTGCCAAATCGCGCCCAGCGGATTGAACTTGAAGTTGGCTTGCTGCACTTGTCGGGTTCGATCCAAGTGCTGACCAGG
>JAYVHY010000256.1:0-19639 GCA_043770615.1 Armatimonadota bacterium
CGTCTCCTGGACAACGTCACTGGCGTCCTCGGTGTTATGTAGCTTACGCAGAGCGAGACCAGTAAGCATTGGTCGGTAAGTGTCCACGAACAGATCGAATGCGATTTCGTCGCCGTTTCGGATTTGCTCTACAAGGTGGGACTCCCAGCTCTGACAAAGGTTATTCATGTTTTTTCGGATTCTCCGTAGTTCTCTTGAGTAATTCTTATTACTCTGCAATGATTATATCAGAATAATTAAAGTGACCTTTAGTTTTTCTTAAAATTACTGGGTCTTTGTGACTATTTGTTGATTCCCTAAGGAACCCGGTTTCGCTCAACCGATGATTGTATATATGCGGGGAGTTTGGGGAGCTCTAACAAGATTGGGAACTTTGGGGTTAATGTTCGGGGGAACTGTTAACGCCGTCGACAACGTTCGTTGTCATGATTCGTTCAATACTGTGGTTGTTGACAGCACATTGGATTCTCGAGTGGGAGCATATGTTGGACTGGTGGCCAAGACAAAGCCTGCGGTTAGAAGCAAAACGATATCGCCAGAGGAGTTGAGAATTCTCAGTGAAGAATGGATACAGGCTTCCAAGCAAGGAAGGATTGATCAAATCTACCCCGGGTACTTAGGTGAGTCACTAGTTGATGGTCCCAAGAGCGATATATTCGTTTCCTGTGCTCGATTGGCAACCAGAATGTCCGATCTTGCCGAAAAAGAGGAAGCTTCGGGCGAAAAAAATGCCTTGATAGACGCGATCCGGGCTATCGAATTGGTTGAAATTGTCCGCTTCGGCAGCTATGAAGCACTTTTTGTTTCTGCGGGCTACGTCAGAAGACCGCTAAAAACGCTCAAACCAAACTTGGAAAGGCTTACTCAAGATGAACGAAACCGACTCCTAGCAGTCCAAGACCCGGTTTCCCGCAAGAAGAAAACTCAATTGCTTGAGCAAGTTTCTCGAAAACTCAAAACGCAATACGCTTTGAGATATGGCAAAGAAATGACCGACCAGGACGACCCTTCCTACGGAAGGTTCTTGGCTGGCAAAGGTCAGAATGTTGCCGCAGCGCACTTCTTCGGATTTGATCGGGACGTCAATGTTCCGACCGAGCGTAAGAAGTAAGTTGCAAAAGACGCACTTAACTTTTTGAATTTCTGTCCGATAAACATTGTAGGCAGAAATTGCCTCTTGTTCTATGGATTGGAACGAGTACGCATAAGGATGGCGGATCGTGAGGAAACGACCGTGTCTTACTTAGATAACCTTTTTGGACCGCAAGGAGACCGACTTAGTCGGGCTATGAGCAAAACTGCTGAACGGCAGTCGCTTTTGGTTAACAATCTTGCCAACGTTAATACCCCTGGCTACAAGCGCAAGGATAGTGACTTCAATATCATGCTTGAAGATAGCATGGGGAACTTCGATCAAGTCGTGGCTAGTCGCAAGCATGGGGCCATGCAAGCCGAGAAGTCATCGCTTCGACTTGACGGAAACAATGTCGACATGGAATTTGAAGTCATGTCTATTGCCACAACCGAAGCCCGATACAATGCTCTCGCGGAACTTACGGCGCGGTACTTTTCCGGACTTAAGAACGCTATTAGGGAAGGTCGATAAGCTAAATGAGAATAGGATCGCTTTCCAACGCATTGCAATATAGTACGAGCGGACTTGCCGCCGAACGATTTCGGATGGACACAATTTCCAGCAATATTGCCAATGTAAACACCGTTGCCAAACCGGGTGAAGACGGATACCGTCGACGCTCTGTCGTCCTACGAGCGACTGATTCTGGAGTTCAGATCGAGTCGGTTCGCGAAGACTTCGATCGGGAATGCATCAAAAAGCATGATCCCACGAGTCAATTTGCCAATGCGGATGGCGACGTCGTTTATAGCAACGTAGACCCAACAATGGAGATGGTTGACATGATTAGTGCGAGCCGAGCTTACGAAGCAAACATCGCCGCTTTCAACACTGTTAAGGGAATGATGAATTCAGCCCTCCAGATCGGCAAGATATAGCCGAAACCTAACGAAGTAGATGAGAATTTCTGACAACCCAGCGATCCAGGATTCCTTTAATATAGGAAAACTTGGGACTGCGACTCAGTCCGCAGGGAACAAGGGCGATTTCGCCCACATGTTGATGGACGTCATGAAAGAAGTAAACGATTCCCAGTCCAAAGCGGCTGGGCTCCAAGCTGATTTTATGACGAGTCGACGACCGGTAGAAGTTCAAGACGTAATGATTGCAATGGAGAAAGCCTCCACATCAATGCAACTCACCATGGCGGTGAGAAACAAATTGCTCGAGGCATTCCAAGAGCTTTCAAGAATGCAAGTTTAGTCTTTAACATCTGCCGCTCGGGACTTTAACCATGGGCGGATTCATCGAAAAAATTAAGAATTGGTGGTTGGAAAGCAATCCAACCCAGCGTTTCACGACACTTGGAGGTGTTGGGTTAACGCTAGTACTACTGTTTGGAGTATTCACGGTTGCCTCGCGACCGAAATTCGACATGCTTTACGGCGGCTTGTCCGAAACTGACAAGGCAGCAATCGTAACCGATATTCAAGCCCAAGGCATTCCCGTCAAGTACGATGCTCCCGGTCAAGTCGAAGTTCCATCCGACAAAGTTCCCGAACTTCGAATGAGAATGGCAGCCAGCGGGAAAGTTCCAAAGGGTGCCCACACTGGCGACGAAGCTCTAGGCGAAATGAATCTCGGAACGACTCCAAGCGTTGAGAGAGAGCGAATTCGTGCGATGAAGGAGGGCGAAATGGCTCGATCCATCGAAACTAATCCAGGAGTGAGAAGTGCAAGAGTTCACATCACGCTTGGCGACCCGTCGCCATTTGCTGAGCAACAGAGACCTTCAACTGCCAGTGTTAGTCTTGTCACCGCCGGAAATGGATCCATTTCTCGAGAAGCAGCCCGTGGCATTGCGATGTTGGTTGCAAACTCAGTGGACGGTCTCGACATGAAGCACGTTGTCGTTCTTGACGAACGGAGCGAAGCACTCTATAACGGTTCCGAAGCCGCAGAAAACGGATCTATCGCCTCCAACAAGTTAGAAATGGAACAAGCCGTTGCTCGAAAAGAAGAGATGCGCCTCCAGCGAATGCTTGACGGAATATATGGCATTGACTCTACGAAAGTGAGTGTGAACTGTGAAGTCAATTTAGATGAGAAACGCGAACACAAGATTGAGCAGAAGATCACCAAAGGTCCAGTAACCAAGAAGATGATTGAAACGATGGGCGGTGGGGGCAAAGGCAGTGCGTCAGGTGCGGGTATCGGATCAAATGGCACAGGTGCAGGCGTACGCCAGCCTGCAGCTACGGACGAAAAGCCAGGAGAGAATTATAAAAACGAAGTCTCAGAAAGCGAACCCACCAGAACGGATATCACCACCGACACCAAGCCCGCAGTTGGCAGCATCAAGGCAATGGTTATCAACGTTGCGGCAAACAATAAAGAAGGAATGTTTGGCGATCCCGAAAAATTAGCATCTCTTGAAAAATTTATTCAAAACGAAGTAGCCGGTAAAGAAAAGTCAAAATTTGTTGCCAAAGTTACCCCGATCGCCTTTGATGAAACTTCGAAAACTCAAATCGTAAAAGCTCAAAGCGAATCGAAGAGTGCAGCTCAGATGCAGCAACTCTTCTCGCTTCTACCAATCGCCGCGCTCCTCATCGTCGGGATCATGGTAGTCAAACAAGTTGGCAAGATATCTAAACCGACGGTAGCAAGTTTGGGCGGCATGACTAGCGTGATGTCAGCCGACGGTCAAATGGTCCAAGTTCCAATGATGCGATCAGAATCTGGAGATGCGGCGAGCCCTCAGAGTGTTGAAGCGTACCAACGAGCCATCAGCAAATACACCGCGGAGGAGCTTGCCGAGATGGGCGAAGACGGAATCATTTACCGAGACAACGAAGAAATTCTTGAAGTTGAAAAGATTCGCGAAAAGAAATCGGTTCACCTGTCGGCAATTAAGCAGATGGCCAAGGATCGACCAGAGCCAACCGCCATGCTTATCAAAACTTGGTTAACGGAGCCAGCACCAAAATGAGTCAAAAAGTCAAAGACATTCCAACTAGAACCAAGGCCGCAATCTTGATGATGATCATAGGTCCAGAAATATCTGGTGAATTGGTCAAGCATATGAGCGACAATGATATCGAAATTCTTGCGCTTGAAGTTGCCCGACTCGAAAAGGTATTCCCCGAGGTTCGAGAACAAGTTATTGAAGAGTTTTATGAACTTGCAATTGCTCAAGAGTACATCGCTGAGGGTGGTGTTGCCAGTGCGAGGGCCGTTCTAGAATCCGCATTTGGTTCTGACCGAGCCGGAGAAATCCTCAATAAAATCATGACGGCTATGCAAGTGGTCCCTTTTGAGTTTCTAAAGAAGGCAGATCCCCAACAAGTACTTAGCTTTATCCAAGATGAGCATCCTCAAACTATTGCCCTGATTCTGTCTTATATGCCGATCACCAGTGCTGCACTCATCATTGGAAAGCTGGAGCCCGAAATGCGAGCAGATGTCGCAGCTAGAATTGCGATGATGGAACAGACTCCACCTGAAGTTATCAAGAAAGTCGAAAGCATTCTTGAGAAGAAGATTTCGTCTGTCCTTTCTCAAGAATTGACTCAAGCAGGCGGTCCAAAAGCATTGGTAGACCTCTTAAATCGATGTGATCGAACGACCGAAAAGATGATCATCGAACACCTTGAAGATAGCGAACCTGAACTTGCCGACACCATCAAAGGAATGATGTTCATTTTTGAGGACATCGTGATGCTGGATGACCGAGCCATTCAGGCGATTATGCGAGAAGTGGACATGAAGGAACTCGGTGTCGCCCTTAAGGGAGTCAAGCCGGAAGTGCAACAAAAGATCTACCAGAACATGTCCGAACGTGCCATGGCGATGCTGAAAGAAGACATGGAGTTTATGGGTCCAGTGCGAGTTAAGGCAGTTGAAGAAGCTCAACAAAAGATTGTTGGAGCAATTCGAAAGCTAGAGGAATCAGGAGAAATTGTTCTGAGTCGAGGCGGCGAGGAGGAAATGCTTGTCTAGATTTGAAGGACAAATTGCCAAGGACGCTCCCGCGCTACAAAGCAAGAAACTTTTCGGCGAAATCCCATCGATGGGTACCAATAACGGAAAACCCCAACGGCTTAATGATCAAATTGACCTGATAAAGGAAAAGGCCTACCAGGAAGGATTCAACAGCGGATTCAAGTCTGGGTCGGCTTCGGGCCAGGCAGAGGGTCGGAAGGCAGGATTTCAAAAAGTAATGCTTGAGGTCCAAAGTGATCGAGTCATTGAGGTCCAGAAACTCATGGAAGATCTCGAATCTTTCAGATTGGAATTTGAAGCAGCTGTAGCCGATTGGTTTGACCGTACGGAGACAATTGTAACGGAGCTCTCGATGGAAGTTGTCGAAAAAGTTCTCGCTACCGAGCTTGAAATCAATCATCAGGTTGCCCTCGGTATTTGCAAAGACGTGCTATCAAGTGTCACCCATGCTAAGCAAGCAAGAATCCTGATCAATCCAAAGGACTACGCTCTGTTTGAGAGCCACCGAGAAGAAATCATCAAGCAATCGCGAGAGCTCAAAAGCATCGAAATTGCCGAAGACAGCTCTATAAGAAGCGGAGTCATGGTCGAAACAGAATCTGGAATTATTGACGCAACGGTTGAGACCCGACTCGAACTCATCAAGAACGAATTCGACCAGGCCGCTTAATGAAACTACACGAACCAAGAATTGAACGCCTAAGAGCTGCCATTGAGTCAGCACCAAAGTACCGTCTGTTTGGTCGAGTTGAAAAAGTCATTGGTCTTGTCATTGAGTCTAATGGTCCCGTCGCGAGCATTGGTCACTTATGCTATGTTTCAACTCGTGATGGCGATGGAAACGTCCGCGAAGTTCCAGTCGAAGTCGTTGGATTCCGGGGCCCACAAACCCTACTCATGCCGCTTGGTGACCTCAATGGAATCCGGGCTGGCGACTCCGTCCATGGCACCGGAGAGTTTCTGAAAGTACCGGTCGGCAATGCACTGTTGGGACGAATTCTTGATGGGCTCGGTCAACCACTCGATGACAAACCAGCGCCAATTTGTGAACTCCACTATCCTTCGATGGCGAATCCGCCAAGCGCCCTAAAGCGAAAAATGATTACGAACCCGATGCCGACCGGAGTTCGAGCCATCGACGGACTCATGACCCTATGTGAGGGTCAGCGCATTGGCATCTTTGCAGGTTCTGGTGTTGGAAAAAGCACACTGCTGGGCATGATTGCCAGGAACGCAGAAGCCGATATCAACGTGATTTGTTTAGTTGGTGAAAGAGGACGAGAAGTCCGTGAGTTTATCGAAAATGACCTGGGTCCAGAAGGATTGGCAAAGAGTGTCATCATTTGTGCCACCGGCGATATGCCCGCCCTTATGCGGATCAAGGCCGCTTTTACGGCAACAGCAATTGCCGAGGGATTTCGAGACATGGGCAAGTCAGTCTTGCTGATGATGGATAGTGTGACCCGATTTGCGATGGCTCAAAGAGAAATTGGTCTCGCAGTTGGAGAACCACCCAGTACCAAAGGATATACGCCAAGCGTTTTTGCGTTACTTCCTCGCCTTATGGAGCGAGCGGGAATGGGGCCGAAAGGAGCTATTACTGCCCTGTACACTGTGCTCGTTGAAGGCGACGATCAAAACGATCCAATTGCCGACGCGACCAGAGGTATCCTTGACGGCCACCTGGTCTTGAGTCGAGCCCTGACTAGTCGGGGACACTACCCCCCAATAGATGTTCTTCAAAGTTTGAGTCGAACCATGCCGTTTGTGGTGTCTCCGGAGCAAATGCTTAAAGCAAATGAATTCAGAGGACTTATGGCGGCTTACAACGACGTCGAAGACCTTGTTTCCATTGGAGCATACAAGCGAGGATCGAAGCCGATTAGTGATCGAGCCATTGACAGCCAAGACGCAATAAATCGGTTTCTTCGCCAAGACAAAGGCGAAGCAGCCAGCTTCGAAGAGGCGCAATCCGGAGTTGTTCAAGCAATAACACCAGTTTCGTCCTAGCAAAACTGACGGTTCACGCAAATTTCTGCTGAATTGGCACATCGTGGCTGTAACATACATTTGTTCTGTAAGGAAATCTCGCAACTTACTTTAACTTTGGATTAACCAATTTGTCTCAATAATATGGGTCCGATGGGTTTGGAGAGTGCCTCGAATTTATTCGAGGCACTTATATTTTGTCAGGGAGCAAATTGTCGGGAATCTCAAAGTAAAATCCCGTTTACGATGAAAGTAGTGAGACTTGCCTTACTGTTTGCGACCGCCGGCATGGCGCTGTCTGCCAGCGCCAATCCTGAAATTCTCAAGATTTTCAAGGAAACTTATAGCAAGCCGACCGCAAATTGCCAAGAGTGCCACACCAAGCCACCTCAACGTAATTTGTTCGGTAAGGAAGTTGAAGCAGCCATCGACAAGGCAAATGCTTCCGAGGTCACTGCTCAAATTTTCAAATCAATTGAGTCTTCAGATGCGGATTCTGACGGAGTATCAAACGGTGACGAGATTAAGGGCGACTCAATGCCCGGCGATGTAAATTCAAAACCGGTGGTTGCAGCCCCGAATGCGCCAGCAAAAGAGCCCTCCAGTAGTGAACTGGTTCCAAAGCACACATTTCATCCCGCGATCATCCACTTCCCTATTGCTCTATTGGCAATCGCAGCCTTACTTGAGCTGATTTCAAAACGTAAAAGTGATGAAATTTATCACAAAGCATCGGTGATCAATCTAGCGATTGGACTCATTTCTAGTGCTGGCGCAGTTATTACGGGCGTTTTAGCCTGGCAACGACTTGGTTACAACCTGGAAGGCAATCTTTTGATTCACTTGATCCTTGCTTCTGCAAGTGTTCTCTTAGGGATTGGAGCCTACATTAAGCGGGAAAAAGGCGCTTACCTCTGGCTTATCGTAGCTACCGGCGTGTTAGTTCTTGTGGCCGGACACTTTGGCGGCAACATGGTGTATGGATAAAAGTGACAAAAGTCCCATATCGAGAAACATTTTTACTTCCTAGAGGGTCGAATATAACGTGCGATCAGTTCTAGCAATCTTCGCCATTATGCTCGGGGGAGCAGCCATGGCTCAAACAACTCTAAGCGACAGCGAGTGTCGTAACGTCTTGGCGACAGCATTCAATGGAATCCGAATTGTTGATACAAGTAACCTGACGGCGCATTCCTATGTTCTTCGTCTCGATACGACCGAAACGCTTAATGGGAGAACGACCAGCTATATCGGTGCCTTGAAGATGTACGATGATGCTGACCCAACTAGTGAGCTGATTAAGTCAGAGTTGACGCTGTATCGCGGCACAGTTCTCATACAGAGAACGGTTGCGGACGGCAGGCGAGTTTGGTCTTATGATCCTCAACAGAATGCTTACTCCGTTGACGCCTACAATGTTGAGCAAGGAGCAAATGCTCCGGGTTATCGCACGAATTTTTTTAATTTCCTTAAGCAAAGTGCAGCGGGGACCCCGCAAAACTTAATCACCCTAATGGATCAAGCCAGTCTTAAGGGCACCGCCTGGGTCAAGGACTGGATCGGTGGTATTAGCTTTACGGGAATCAATTCAACAATTCCTAATGATCCCCTTAACTTAGGACAGGTCATTCCTCCTCATCAATTTGACACCGTATGGCAAAAAGTTCCAGATGGCTCACGGTTTGTTCAGTTCAATATGGAGACTTTTGACGCCGGATCTTCATGGGTTCTTAATTCGGTTCAAATCCACCGAGAAGATCGAGTTGGGGCTTCTGTCAAGGTTTCCGACTCCTATTTGACCTTACCAAAAGACTCATTGGGACTTCCGATGATTGAAGCATCAAACAGCGCAGCATTCAATTTCGTCCCACCTGCACGATCACGAGTCTTAGCGGGTCAACGAACTATAAAGTTCTAAGTCTCCAGAAATTTGAAAACTCCTCCCACGCATCTTCGGTGGGGGGTCCAATCATTACTAGAGGCAATTGTCCATTTTCGAAAATTGCTGCGAAGCCGCGATGTTGCGTATCCGGTTTGATCAACTCTGTCCAAACTTGGCGTTGATCCTCGATAAATGAAATTCTGCTGAACTCACTGGGAGCGACGAGAGCTTGAACCTCGTTCATGACCTGTTTATTCACCAAATCGAGAATAAACATTTTGCGAACCCTTTGGTCACCTGCGAAATCTGATTCAAATAGGCGCCACCAAACACTCTGCTCTGTCAAACATTCAAACCCAAATCCGGCGATCCAAACCTGAATGGAACTTTCATAGGGCACACCAGCCAAAGTTACGATTTGTGATTCGGGACATTTTAAGTCTCGGATGATTTTTGTGCGATAAGATTCTTTCCAGAGCATTGGCTAAAGTACAGAATCAATAGCTGACTGCAATGCAGTTTCAGTTTCAGTTCCTGGACTTATTCCTCGAGAGCCCCACACTGGTCGATGATCCTTGTCCAAAACCACAATGGTAGGCAATGCGTTTCCACCAATCGCCTCGGCAGCTGATGAAAACGTATCTACCAGAACGGTCATTTTGTGAGGATCTTTTACTTCGGATTCGGCAATCACTTTCTTTGATTCACCGGAGATAGCAAGGAAGGCTACCCCTTTGTTCTGATTTTTCTTAACGATCTCGTTGAGCGTTGGTGCAAATTCTTTGCACGGTCCACACCATGTTGCCCATAAGTACACGACAACTGGTTTGCCTTTATAGTCCGACGAAAGCTTAACATCTTCGCCAGAATGGAGTGGCGATACAAGAAAGTCAACCGGAGGTTCCGAATTTGGCTTACATCCTTGAAAAACCAACGCAAGAAAAGCCGAAGCAAGAACCAAACGTAATTTCATATAAGTAAGTTGTACCGCGATTTCCGGTCATTTCGAGGTAGCTTTAATGAAGATGCAATCAGAACCGGAGATCGAGCAACCCGATATTTCGCTCGTTTCCGAACTCTGGCACATGGCTTGGCCCGTGGTCGCCCTAAACCTCCTCCAAGTTGTGAATGGCCTTCTTGACCGCTCTTTCATTGGTCACCTTCCTCAAGCCGCCATGAGTGGGCATGGGGCATCAATGAGCTTCATTTTCCTCTTGTTCTCTCTTGCTATTGCAATTGCAATTGGGGCTGGCGCAATCGTGGCACGAGCATACGGCGCAAAAGATACCAAAGAGTTTAGAACTGGTTCTCAAGAAGCTCTCCAGGTCGCGATCTACATTGGAATCGGACTAGGAATTCTTTCATACTTTCTCGCTCCAATTGCAGCAAGGACTGTTTTCAAAGCCGATGACTTTGAGGACATCGCATACATCACCCAATTTCTTCGAGCATACGCGATTGGGGTCCCGGCAATCTGTATCATTCAGGTCATTGCCGCATGTCTAAGAAGCATTGGAGATACCAAGAGCCCAATGGTCCTGTCAGGAATCCAGATCCTGTTCCATATTGTCCTCAACTTCATTTTCATTTTCCCTCCACGAGGATGGGTCCCCGGGCTCAATCTGGGTCTGTTTGGTGCCGGGTTAGCCCTCTCGCTTAGTGCTTGGGTCTCGGCGGTTCTCTATATTTGGCATGTTCGCTCAACCAAGCTCGGGGTGAAGTTTTCCCTGAAGCCGCCGAACAAGGAATGGGGCACTCGAATCCTAAGAATCGCAATTCCATCGGCTGGGCAAGCGATCCTTCGAACTGCCTCCTTAACTGCCTTCACGTTGATCCTGAGCAATGTTCCCAATCATGGTGCAGCTATTGCGGCAATGGGCGCAGGCTTTGCGATCGAATCTCTGATGTTTGCCCAAGCATTTGGATTTAGCGCAGCAACCAGTGCGTTGGTCGGTCAAAATTTGGGTGCAAAAAACCCGACTCGGGCCGAACATATCGGATGGCTGGCTGCTGGCGTCGCATTCGTTGTCGCCACAGTCATCGCAATTCCGGTCTATATCCTCGTTCCTAGCTTTGCCCCTGCTTTGGCGGGAAACAAAGTTGAAGTTGTGAACCAGATTGTTCAGTTGGTTCGCTTGCTTTGCTTAACCGAGCCCCTCTTCTGCCTAGCAATGGTATTGGTCGGTGGCATGCAAGGCGCCGGGGACACCAAGAAAACCTTGTGGATTAGCATCTTTGCCCTTTGGTTCCTTCGGGTTCCGCTCGCCCTAATCTTTTCCTTGCCTGCCGGAGCAAATGTGATTTTTGGAATTGGACTTCCCTTGGGGTTTGCAATGGGTGCTCATGGCGCCTGGATTGCAATGTCGGTTACCCAAGGTATCCAGGGCTTTATGGTCGCCTTCGCCTGGAAAACTGGGCATTGGAAGACTATAAAGGTTTAAGTCATCTGGATTCTATGCAACCACGATTCAACCGCTGTCGTAAAATGGTTCAGTGGAAATCGTGCGATACAAGCCAGGTGAAGCAATTAAGTGGTTACAGACCGAAGCCGGAAGGCTAAAATCCGATGCCAAAGCCAGCGGACGAGCCGCCGCTGAACCAAGTGGCGTCGACATGCAGGGCATCACCGAGACCGTACGCAATGCCGCCAGCGCGGTATTTAACATGGGGCGAAGCGCCTACGCCGAAATGGCCCATATTCGGGCTAATGCGAGCGAATTCGTCCTGATGGAAGATCGGATGGATATCGTGTCAGGCAGTTCGATTAAAGCGATCCCATACTCGACCGTCAAAAAGATTACATTGAAGGGCGACAAGGCTCAGCTCACTCTCGAGAAAGGCTCATTAGTAATCAAGCCGTTTGCCTACATCGTGGCTGGTCCTCTTAAGGTGCCAATCGGTTGGGAACGAAACGGGCTTGATACGCCTTACCACTTGATCATCGAAGAGCTATCCGCTCGATGTAACAAGGAAGTCGAACTTATTTAGGCTTAGTTAGCACCATAAATTGCTGGTCAAGGTACGTTCCGTCCAGCTTCTTGAAGTAGTTCTCGAAACGACCATATGAAACAAAACCAAGGCTCTCGTAGAGTCCGACCGCGGTTTTGTTGGAGTCAACTGCTTCGAGTTGGAGGGATTCTAAGGATTCGATTTTGAACGCTTCTTCAATGAGGTGGGTTAGAAGTCTCTTTGCTATCCCATGTCCACGATACGAAGGATCGAGATAGACCTGGGTTACTTTGGCTCGGTGCAGAACTCTTTGGCGGGTATCGCCAAAGAAGCCCGATATTCCGACGAGCGTGTCTCCATCAAATGCCCCGAACATCCGGTTTCCGGGAGTTTGTTCGAGGATGTATTTTTCGAAGACTAGTTTAGGTGACTTCGATTCTTCTTCGAAGGTCGAGCCGTAATTGTCAGGATCGTTCTTGAGGGATTCGAGCCTGATTTGACGATATGCGGCTAGATCGGTGGGGATAAGGCGGCGTATTGAGATTTCGGACACTTACTAATTTTGACATAGCTGAGTGGCTCCTTCCCTTTGCAAATCTTGGCGGGCTAGAAGTGGGCCGGTCATTGTGTTGAATCACTCGAATTTTTGGGGACTTTTTAACCTCAGCAGCGACAGTTTTCAGTCACTGTTAGGTTCAACCATCCGTTGCTACTGAGGTAGCAAACTACGAGTTGTTCATTCACAGAACACAATGACCCAGCCACGAGAAGCCCACCCACCTAAGACTAAGCTGTCCAAACAAATGGGTCGGCGTCGGTCAATATTCGTCCGCTCGTCTTTTGCGCTTCGATCAGATACTCTGGCAGCGTAAAGCAAGCGTTATGGAATCGTCCGGTGTAGTACCGGTTCTTAACTCCTCTCGCAGCAAACCTTCGTTCGATCTCCTCGGCAGTTAGCGCCATTGGATCGTGCTTCTTCGAAGCCAATACAAATCCCCATGGCTGGAAGAACGTGGTGACGATTCCGTAGTAGCCCTGAACATAAGGGAATACTTCCTTCATGTTTTCAAGCGTTTCGATGCACGAGACCATGCACTCCGGGTAGTTCTCATTTGCAGAGCCAGCCTGCATCGCGAACACACCGTCTTCGCTCATCGCATCGGCTGCAATCTGGAAATACTCTTTGGTAAACAAGAATTGGCCAGGACCGTCTTCGTGTGGGTTTGGCAAGTCGCTCAAAATAACGTCAAATCCTGCTCCCTTGTGGTCTACCAACCATTGACGGGCGTCGCAGTGCAAAAGCTCGGTACGGGGGTCCTCAAAGGCACCCTGATGCCATTCCGGCATGTGAACCTTCACCATATCGACCAATTCTTCGTCAATATCCACCATCACCGCTCGCTCAACCGTGTTGTGCTTCAAAGCTTCTCGAAGGGTTGCCCCTTCGCCACCACCACAAACTACAACCGACTTGGGGTTCGGGTGAAGGGTCATAGCGGGTTGGCTCATGCACTCGTGAAAAACGTACTCATCCAAGATCGAAGTCTGGATGTTGTAATCAAGGAAGAGTGATTTCCCGAACCTTGGGATGTCGCAAATCTGATACGTTTGGTACTCAGTCTTGCCTTCGAGGATCATGCGCTCTACGCGGTACTGCCAAATTGCGGCAGAAGTATGAGTCTCGTTAATGAAAATTCCGGTTGCGTCGCTGGACATTTTAACCTGGATATTGTGACATATTTACAAGCCATCGAAAACAATCCGAAATTCAGGTCAACCTTTTGATCTTGCCTCTGATCATTTACCAGAGATAACATCAAGATAACCGGTCTCAGCGTCAACAAAGCAGGCTCGATGAGGATTGAATCCGTAATAGTAACCAACCTTGAGCCTAATTTTTCGGGTTTGTTTCCAGATATTTCTTGACTCAATATCAGGAAACAGATGGTATCTCAGCTCACCATTAGTTTCGTTGGTGTCGCCTCCTGGTTTCCCAATCGCCTTTATGGCCATTCCTGAGGCAGTTCCGCGAGTGATTACAATCCTCGGTTTACTGTAGACGACATTTCTCTTCATTTCCATAGACACAAGACCTCCTGTTGCACGATCAAATGAGAGCAGAACATAGTCCCCTTCATAGCCCGCCTTGTAACCATTGATGACTGACTGCCACCCAAAAGTGATACGTGAATTAGGTGGTTCAGACCTGGGTATCGGCTTCAAGTGATGGATTGCTTCGGAACTCAAAAAGTTTGTCACAAGTTCGCCATTGAATTCCTTTTCGGCAATCGACATCAACTCAATTTCCCTTGACTTTTTTCCAACTTCGGAAGAATTGCCAGATTGCTCATTGCTTAAGCTGAAGGTTTCGGTATTCGCGTAGTAAGAAACTTGAAACACTTTGTTTCCTTTACGCCGAACAGCATAGAACTTATTTGCCGTGTAACTTGACAATATCTCGTCGGCCGTAAGTTTGATACCCATTCTGCCAAATGCCTTTGACACAAAAGTTGGCGGGAATTTACTTTTGACTGACGTGGCATTGAGCTTCTGGCCGATTAAATTAAGCGCAATAAATGTAGATAGCATTTTCTTTCACATATACCAATTAGTTGAAATTTGAAGCCAATCTGACCGATAAACCCCCTTTAGTCTCATCGAGAAATCGCCTCCAAATTCTACTGGTATTGACGACAATGTTGTTCACAAAAATCCGCATGAATTTTCCTTGTTTAAGTAGATCGTTCAAAAATCGCCATCATGTCTTCACTTGGCGAATTATGGAAACCGGAAACAACTTGGATCAGCAAATTTGACATTTTTGGCCATAGATCGTCTGCAAAAAAAAGAACCCAACTTATATCGAGGTGGGCTTTTCTTTTCAAAGCTGAAAGCTAGTAGCTTACAGCTTCATAGCTATCTTTCGACTTAGCTACGTAATCCTCCTCGAACGACAAGGACCTTGAATCTGGATTCGCTCACCTCCTGCCTCTTTATTTACCCCCTGAGCGTTGCTTCTCAAGCAATTCAAACCACTCCTTGCTATCCATTTTCGCGCTTGCCATGGCTCGCCTCTTTTTGAACAAAGGATCGGCTGGATCAAAAGTCTCTTCGGGTCGAAATACTCGCCGATCGGCAGCAACATGCTTGTACGGCGTAAAGTCAGGCTTTGATGTAAACATATCATCTAGCGGCGAGACCACAGCGTCGAACATGTTGTTTGGACCTAGACCAAAGATTCCGTAGATCGACTTGATAATGCTCATAATGCTGGTGTGAACATGGGAAACATAGCCTTTCTTAGCGTAGGGGATGATACACAAAGCAAAGCTTCGATGGCGATCTACGTGGTCGTCGTCTCCGCCAGCATCGTCTTGAGTCACAAAAATCGCCATGTTTTTCCACTCTGGCGTGTGAGATAGGTACTCAACAATTTGCCCAAGCGCCATATCGTTGTCGGCAAGGTAGCTACTTGATGAATGATAGCCAAATAACGGCTTAGGGTCAGCGCCGTGGTCGTTGCAAATGGCAATGTTCATGAACTTAGGCAAAGATTTGCCCTTTGAGCGAAAGGTCTTTTGAATATCCTCCTTGAACCAATCGGCTCTGGCTATGTCGGGAATGTTCGTATTGTAAATTGGAAACTCTCGACATGTATTGTCATAGAGGATTTTGGGCATGGGGAAGTTGACGACTTCTGCGACTCCGGACCTTGAGAACGGCTCTCCTTCATCACTGGCCGCAAACTCGAAGCCCTCGCCATAGTTTCGGAAACTTATGTTGTTACGACCAAGGTGCTCCCACATGGAGCCATTTTCAAGGTAGTCCTCGGGAATCTGACTTCCGTTTGACCCGAAGCTAATCAGTCGACCTTTGGCATCATTATTCGGTTTGAAGTTCCAACCGGAGTAATACACCCTGGATGTCCAAAGGCTGGCATAGGCGCCGACTAGCCATCGGTGCCCAGCCCCTGATGCACCCACTTCCATGTAGAAGTTGTCAGATACACCGAACTGTTCGGCCAACCGAATGTGGTTTGGCATGATTGGCAATCGAGTTTCTTTGTTCTTTCCGTCAATCCACCCGTTCATCCCATGCTCAGCGTAATCCGGCTCTGCTTTGGCACCTTTTAGTTCTCCAAAAATGCCATCAAACGTGTGGTTCTCTTTGGTGATAAAGACAACGTGTTTGATTTCATTCGGAAACTCGGGCTTACGTGTGGTGGGAATCAGACCATTGTTTTTTAGCACTTGCTGAGTTGTTGCCTCGAGCCCCTTTGGGACTTGTATCTTGCTGACGATTCCCGGCATTCCCGATTGATTGTATCGCTCATCGTCCGGTGACCGAGGATTCTTTGGCCCTTTCGGACCAATTCCTATTCCGTAGCTATTTGCGACAAAAAGCGATCCGTCATTAGCGACCGTCGAAGAAATTGGCCACCAAGCAGTTGGGAAATAGCCTTTTACTTTGTAACTGGAGCCATCAAGAACAGCCATAGCATTGAGACCAGTTGCGCAAACATAAACCTGATTACTCTTAGGGTCATAGGAGATTCCGGTTGGCATGACTCCCCTCAGCTTGGAAAGAAGGGGTTGAGGCACGAACTTTACCGTCTTGAGCAGCTTACAGTTCTGATCAAACACCTGTAGTGAGTCGTTGTTTGCATTGGTTACGAGGAGTTGTCCCTTGACAAAAGTCAAAGCGTTTGGTGCGCTACCACCCACTGCCTTTCCGCTGTCGGCTTGGGCATGGATAAGGATTCCGGTCTTTACTTTTCTATCGACAATTGGCTTGTTAGGTGAGCTAAGGTCATAGCGCCAAATTGATTGCGCATCAGGCGCTTGTGGTTTGCCCAATCCACCTACGTCCCGACCTTCCATTTGAACTCCTTTCTCTGATTCAGGCGACGGAAACCCAAATGGAGGATATGAAAGTCCGCGGGGATTGCCTTTCCCGGCTTCGGGCTTCTTGATCAGGGAATAATCGAAGATTCCGATGTTAGCAACGTAAAGGTGGTGCTCATCTGGACTAAGGACCATAGCGTATGGCTGGCGTCCCGCCTTTTCTGAACTGATTACTTTCTTTTGCGTCAAATCGAAGGTGACGACTCTTTGATGAGCAATATCGAGAGCGTACAGTCGGTCTCCTCGCTTGGTCAAAGCTAGGTCAATGATAAATGGGTCCTTGTGTGCCGAATCCTTAATGGTGATCCGATCGGAAATCTCCCAGTTTGAAGTGTTATAGATGACGAGGTCCCCGCTCTCTCCTCCGCCCATCACGTACTTACTGCCGTCGGGGTTGAAGGCGCCACAAATTGATCCGTCTTTGTATGCGATTGATTGTTGCTTTGGGTTAGATTCGGTCAAGTCAAATACAGATAGTCCGGACTCGGTCAATCCAACCGCAGTTTTTTCGTTAGGTGAAAGCGATATGCGCCAAAGATTGTCCCTGGTATATAACCGGTTGCCAAGAGGAGTAAGGAGGCGTCCGTTTGGAAGAACCGTTTCGCCATCGTAGTTTATTTTGGCAAAACGGCTGCCGGCAGGAGATTCGAAATAGGTTCCTTGAAAACCGACAAGAGCGCACAATGAAGCAATCACTCAACGAGCATATTGGATTCAGATTCGCAAACGTTCGTCATTGAAATATTATTGTTTTAACCTTAAAAATAGAAAAAAAAAGATCACCCACGAGGTGGGTGACCAATTCAAAATATTCGTCGTAATCAGCCGTTCAAAAATCAACTACTTGGACGCTTGTCCTTCAGTTGGCTGACCCGAAGCCTTTTGTCCGGGTGTTTTGCGACCGTCTTCGGCATGTGCAGCCTTAAATGCTTCAACCTTTTCGGGTGTCCACGCCGATTTTGATTCTGCAATTGCTGCGCTCTCAGTAGGGCTCGGAGCTGATGAAGTCTCCGCGCTGCTGCCGCATCCCAACATGGATGCGGCCGCAACTAATGAGACTAAGGTTAGTCTTTCCACCAAACCACGCCAGCTGCTTCTGGGAATGCGACAAAGTCTCGACATTTCATCGATCCCATTGGGAAACCATTTCGTGGGAACGGATTGATGATCGCATCTGGATCTGCGCAGTAGCCGTTTGCTCGCGCTTCGAAGTTCTTCGGAGACGCAATCCAGGTACCTGATGATCCACCAATAAACCCTCCCTTAAATGGAACGTTCTTGGCATGGCCATCTGCGAACGAAGTCACGATGTTTCCACCAAAGTAGATTCCTCCATTGTTGGTTCCAGCAGGATAATCGTCAAAGAACCAATCAATGCCACCCATCGTTTGACGAGGAGTGTCATAAGTGTTTCCGAAAGCAAACAGTTGAGCAGGGTTTGCCATCTGTGAGTTAGATTTTCCAGAGTTGTATCTTCTTCCACCACGACCGCCACATCCAACGACCAATCCGCCATCGCTGCACTTTTCTTCGTTGACCATGGCTTCTGCGCCACGAATTTCGTAGCCCCAGTTATAGCCGATATCTGTCTTGTTAAAGAAGACGGTTCCGTCAGGGTTTAAACCAACCTTGTCCTTGTTCTGTCGATATCCACTCCAGATGTCCATATTCTTGATATATGGGTACATGGTGGCGATTGGATCTCCACCTCGATTAGTGGCGTCGCCACCATCATAAACCGATGGAAATTGATCGTCGTTGTCGGACGAATACAACATTGATGCAGTACCAATGTTCTTGGCGTTGCTGAGGGCGGCTGTCTTTTTCGCGGCAGCTTTTGCTTGGGCAAAGACCGGGAAGAGGATCGCGGCCAAGATGGCGATGATTGCTATGACTACTAGTAGTTCGATAAGTGTAAATGCTTTTCGCATGGGATGTTTACTCCGAGAAAAGTATCGCCATGCGGCCCATTAAGAGAGCGTTAGGCTAAGGTTAGGGTTTTGTTGTTAATCATGTTATTGACAATTGGTGACTCTGATTTGTTAATTACAATTCTTATTCAAGGCAAGAATTAACAAAAAAGCCCAACTCAAATGGAGTTGGGCTTTTCGTCTCAAAGCTGGAAGCTTGTAGCTCACAGCTTCATAGCTATCTTTCGACTTCGCTGCGAGATCCTCGTCGAACGACAAGGAACTTGATTCTTGCTGGCTCAAATCGCTCCTGAAGCAATTCGACCGCTCTACGCACCTTTACCGTTCCACCACAGTAGAACAGGTCTACGGCTGCATAGCCGTGCTCTGGCCACGTGTGGATGGTGTAATGGGATTCCTGGATAATGACCGCACCGCTAACGCCATACGGCTTAAACTCCTTGAAACACTCGGCAACGATTGTCGCCTCGGATACTCGAGCGGCGTCAACCATAGCTTCGCCGACCGTTGTATCTTTCTCAAGGGTTGATCCTTTGCACCCAAAGAGCTCAATGAGCAAGTGCGAACCAAGGGATGGTTCTTCACCAACGCGGAAAGGAAGTCCTTCTGTGTCCTTATCGAGCCATTCGTTGAATGCCTCGTTGTCGTCACAGTGGATCATCGTCCAACCGTCTTCGTTGATAATTCTCGGTGGAGCCATCACCAAGGATGGTTCAACCTTTTTTGGCTTGGTTTCGAACAATTGCCGAAGCCAGCCCATCAAGCCCAGTTTGTCTGGGTCAGCAGCGAGTGAAGCGACACAAAGTCCGCTAGCCAAAATTATGAATAAGTTTGTCAATCACACATTCCTCTTTTCTATACCGTGCGCAGACACAAGATTGCTCTTGCGCGGAAAACCTGACGA
>JAYVHY010000257.1:0-8010 GCA_043770615.1 Armatimonadota bacterium
GCTGGAATAAGGTATCTTTTACGTTCGCTTCGGGGCGTGGCGCAGTTGGTAGCGCGCGTGTTTTGGGAACATGAGGTCGCAGGTTCGAATCCTGTCGCCCCGACCAAAAGCCTTATTCGGCTTTTGAAAATTCTTCGATAAGTGCTTTAGTTGCAATTTCAAGATTTTTATCGCGTTTAGCTTTGAGAGCGGCAATAATCTGATTGATCGTAGCCTTATCTCCCACGATCGCCTTACCTTGATTCATTGCGGAGGTAACCAAACTCCAATGCTCTATTTCGAGTCGCCCCCGATCACGCTGCCCTAAAGGATTTGCGGTTAGCCAGTTGACCACCAATTGAGGATTCAATTCGCTGATAGCTTGTACTTTGACTCGATCATATGTCTCTTTCTCCTGCCACATTTCGTCATAAGCTTGATCGAGAATTTCATCTGCAGTTGCGGCTACTGGGTCACTTTGACGTAGCTGGCGAAGGCCAGTGGACTGAAGTCTTGGCAACGTTTTGCCTCGGCTCGAAACAATCGGCTTCGGCGAGTTCAGCCAAATTCCGCCAAGAATTAGAACCAAAACAATAGCCGCTCCAATCAAGTAACCGGCCCCTCGCTTTACCATTCTTGGATTCTTCTTGCTTAGGTCAGTGCTACCCCACCAAAAAACCTCAGTGAGTCCCTCAACTCCTTTCATCTGCACCTTTCCATTCCGATGCGGTGTGGGCAAGTCCTGGGATCGAATCAAGTCCATGACTATTTTGCTAGCCGAAACCGTTCCAGGAATTGTTGCAGATTCTAGGCGAGCACAAAAGTTAACGGCATCACCATATGCGTCTCCGCCGCTTACGGTGACTTCACCAGCATGAATAGCTATTCGATGATTCAGAGTTGAACCTTGAAGTTCACTCTGAGCGTCAATACAAGCCCTAACTGCGCTTGGAGCACTTGAAAACAGCGCCAAAAGACCATCGCCTGCAACTTTGATCACCTCACCATCGTGACGATAAATATGGGCCCTAATAACTTCCATGTCCGCTTTAAGAAGCGGTAGCGTCTGTGGCTCATTGGCCCGCATGAGCTCGGTAAAGCTTTCGACATCCGTCATAACAACGGTTCTCAATGATTGAAGTCCTGGCATCTATTCGAATAGCATAACGAACAAGACCATATATTCGTTCAGCGGCGGTAACATTTCTTCATATTGGTACAAATTCTTTCGCAGATCAACATCAATGACGACGAGCATCGACACAACCGGGATCGAATGACAGGAATCATGGACGATTTTCGCAGTCAAATGACAAAGATTCTGGAAGGTGGCGGGTCGGAAGCGGTCGCGAAGCATAAAGGAAGAGGCAAACTTTTAGCTCGCGAAAGGATTGATGGAATCCTGGATCCAGGTGCCCCCTTTTTAGAATTTTCAACTCTTGCAGCGAACGGAATGTACGACGATGGCGCTCCCGGAGCGGGAATTGTCACCGGCATTGGCCGAGTCCAAAGTCGAGAATGCGTGATTGTCGCCAATGATGCCACTGTAAAGGGTGGCACCTACTTCCCAATAACCGTCAAGAAGCACCTTCGCGCCCAAGAAATTGCTCTAGAAAATGGCTTACCGTGCATTTACCTCGTTGATTCTGGCGGAGCATTTTTGCCTCTCCAAGCCGAAGTCTTTCCGGACAAGGATCACTTTGGTCGAATCTTCTTTAATCAAGCTCAGTTAAGTTCGAAGAGCATTCCCCAAATCGCCGCCGTTCTCGGCTCCTGCACGGCTGGTGGAGCATATGTACCCGCAATGTGCGATGAGTCCATCATTGTGAAAGGAAGCGGAACTATCTTTCTTGGTGGCCCTCCATTGGTAAAAGCCGCGACGGGCGAAGATGTAACAGCAGAGGAATTGGGCGGCGGAGACGTCCATACTCGCCTCTCCGGCGTTGTTGACCACCTAGCTGAAGACGATGCGCACGCCCTGGAATTGGTACGAAGTATTGTTGAGAGCCTCGGAAAGTCCACAAAGCGTCAATCTGATCAGGCAGAACCCCAAGAACCAGCCTACTCTCCGGAAGAGCTTTACTCCCTCGTTCCAAGCGACTCGAAACAACAGATGAATATGCGCGAAGTCCTGGCACGGTTGCTGGATGGCAGCAAGTTCCACGAATTTAAGGCTCGTTATGGTACGACATTGATTTGTGGTTTTGCCCGAATTCATGGTCACTTAGTCGGCATAATTGCCAACGACGGAATTCTATTCTCAGAATCTGCGCTCAAAGGTGCTCACTTTATTGAACTTTGTTGTCAGCGCGAAATTCCACTCGTATTTCTCCAAAACATCACCGGCTTCATTGTTGGCAAGAAGTATGAAAACGAGGGAATTGCCAAGAATGGGGCCAAGCTTGTGACTGCGGTGAGCACCGCCAATGTCCCCAAGTTCACCGTCGTAGTTGGTGGAAGTTATGGAGCTGGCAACTACGGAATGTGTGGCAGAGCCTTCGGACCAAGGCAGCTTTGGATGTGGCCAAATGCCCGAATTAGTGTGATGGGCGGAGAACAAGCTGCGAACGTTTTATTGACTGTCAAAAAAGATCAACTAGCGGCAAAAGGACAAGAAATGACCCCCGAAGAGCAAGATGCATTTAGGGCACCAACCCTTGCCAAGTATGAGGTCGAATCATCTTGCTACTACTCGTCGGCTCGAATCTGGGATGACGGAGTTATAGACCCAATTGATACCCGACGAGTTATTGCGCTAGGAATTGAAGCTTCACTCAATTCGCCAATTGCACCCGCTGGATTCAGTCTATTCCGGATGTGATTAGGTTCAAACTCGCCGAAATCTAACAAAAATCCTACACATTTTTTCCAAAACTTGCTAAGATATCTTAGCCAAAGTTGGCTGAAAGGAAAGAATGTTAAAGGAATTTAAAGATTTTATTAGTAAGGGCAATATGCTCGATCTGGCAATTGGTGTCGTAATTGGTGCGGCATTTGGGAAGTTCACTGATGCATTTATGAGCAATCTCATAAATCCGTTGGTAGGTATGATTTCTGGTGGCGCAGACTTCAGCAACCAATTTCTCGTACTCAAAGAGGGCAAAGTTCCCGGTCCATATAACAGCCTAAAAGCGGCAACCGACGCAGGTGCTAACGCACTTCAATATGGAGCATTCATAAGTGCTATTCTCAGCTTCCTGATCACCATGGCAGTTATGTTCATGGTCGTAAAGGTCTACAACAAGATGAAGGCCGCTCCGCCTGCAGAAGCACCAGCAACACCAGCCAATGAAGTTCTCTTGGCCGAAATTCGAGACTTACTCAAAAAGTAAGTAATCCCTAACTCATAGCCTCAGATCAACGAATTTGAGGCTATTATTTTCTCTTCTTTTTCTTGGATTTTGGAATGCTTTGCGCTTGGATCGTATCTTGGGTCTTCTTTTGGGAATCCATGAGTAAAGTCAAAACTGCGTATCCCAATGAGATGAACATGACTAAAATAGCGAATGGTAAGGCGGCACCAATCGCTGCTTGTACCGCCGTCATCTTTGGATCCCTTGGTTTCATGACAATGCCAACAAAGAGCATCAGCGGGATGTAAAGAGCAAAGAACAGCCCAAAAAATGTCTTAAGAAACTTCAATTTTCACCTTTCCCATTTTGCCCTTCAGAAAGCCAACCAGAAGTGCAATATCGGTAGGTCGAACTCCGGGAATTCGCGAGGCCTGCCCAATCGTAGTCGGGCGAATTCGGCTAAATTTTTCTCGGCTTTCGTAACTAAGCCCTGCCATCGATCCGTAGTCCCAATCAGCCGGAATCTTCATATCATCAAGCTTGGTCGCATTGTCAACCAATCGTTGTTGTTGAACGATATAGCCGGCGTACATCGCCTTTAAGCCAATTTGTTCTCGTGCGTCACCACTGGCCGGCAAGTCGAGTTCAATGCCAATTCGATCGGCGATCTTCACGATCAAGTCGAGAGTCACATCGGGTCGCCGCATCATATCGAAAAGCGAAGTTCGATTTTTTGATGGCTGCACCCCAAATGACTCTAGCTCGATATCATGAGCCGGTGAAACAAAGGAGTTTTCGAGAGAAGTTAGTCCTCTGGTTATCTCATCTTGCTTTGCTTCAAATCTGGCCCAGCGTTCATCCGAAACAAGTCCAACTTCCCTTCCCATTGGTGTTAATCTCTCATCGGCGTTGTCGTGGCGTAGAAGCAAGCGGTGTTCGGCTCTGGCGGTTAACATTCGGTACGGATCTTCGACTCCTTTAGTAGTGAGGTCATCAACCATAACTCCGATGAACGAGTTCGTTCTCGGAAATGCCATCGGGGCATCATCTCGAGCGTAGCGTGCAGCATTGATTCCGGCGACAATTCCTTGCCCGGCGGCTTCTTCATATCCGCTGGTTCCATTTAGTTGTCCCGCTAAAAATAGACCAGGCACAAACTTCGACATTAATTCAGGTGTGAGCTGAAGGGGGTCAGCCATGTCGTATTCGACCGCGTAGCCAGGTCGCAACAACTCGACATTTTCAAGCCCCTTGATGGATTTGAGGAGATCGAGTTGAACCCACGCTGGCAGCGAGGTTGACACGCCCTGTACGTATACATCTTGCCCCGTCCACGTCTCTTGCTCAAGAAAGACCGGATGAGAGTCTTTCTCCGAGAACTTGACGATCTTGTCCTCGATACTTGGGCAATATCGGGGTCCTACGCCCTGAATTTGTCCCGAATACATCGCGGATTCATTTAGATTGGCGTTGATGACATCGTGGGTTTGCTGGTTCGTGTGAGTCTGCCAGCACGGCAACAGGTCGTGCAACGGATGAAAGTTGTTATGGAGAAACGACATCGGGCCGGCTTCCAGTTCGCTTTCCATTTCAAGGGTCTTGGAGAAGTCGACGGAGCGGAGGGCAATGCGAGGTGTGGTTCCGGTTTTGAAGCGCCGAAGTCGAACTCCGAAGCCCGCGAGAGAAGCGGATAGCCCAACGGCAGCTTCGTCTCCGTGTCGGGCAGCTACCGTTTGCTTCTTCCCTTCATGGCACAATCCGTTAAGGAAGGTGCCGGTTGTGAGCACAACCGAGCGGGCATGAATTTCGGTGCCATCAGTAAGTTCCACTCCAGTCACACCGTATGAGTTGGACAAAACGCGCTCCACGCTTGCTTGAATGAGAGTCAAATTTGACTGCTCACCCAAGGTCTTCTGCATCAGGATGGGATAAAGGTCCTTACAGACATGCGCTCGGAGAGTCTGCACAGCAGGGCCTCGGCCAGTGCCAACCCGTCGGATATGGGTCATTGCATAATCGGTTGTGACCGCCATCTGTCCGCCAAGTGCGTCGACCTCTCTCGCCATGTGCCCTTTTGCCGGACCGCCGATGGAGCAATTACAAGGCAGGTGACCGATCCGATCAAGGCGCATGGTGATGCAGGCGGTCGAGAGCCCCATTCGGGCGCATGCAAGCGCAGCTTCAATTCCGGCATGTCCGGCTCCGACCACAATTACATCGAACCTGGTCATTCGGTTACCCCTTTTTGAAAGAGGGGTCGGTGAGCGCTTGCCCGCCGTAGCCTTCGATTCCTGGACTTTGTGAATCGAAAACCGGGGGAGTAGCCGCAAACAATGAGCAACGACATCATTCCCACCTTTGGGCGAGAATCTTCGCCAGCTCGGTCAAGAGGTACTCGTCGGTGACATCAAATGCCCCGACTTGGTGACCGTCGATATCGATTTGCCCGATGATCTCGCTTTCGCTACTGACAATGCCATCCTTGTAAATAAGGACCACAAGCTCTGACCTCGTTTGAGTTGAGCACGCCAGGTAGTTCGTCAGCTCGCGAACATCGTCAATGACCTGATTCTTCCCTTCGGCGACCGCGGTTCCACAGACCCCGACGCCAACCTTGATATGCGTGTGGTCGGTAGCCGCGCCCACGTATTCGTCAAGAACCAGGGTGTCTCCTTCCAACCGATAGACTCCCGACCAGTTGTAAGTGTCGAGGGAATCGAGCTGCTCCATCGCATATCGTCGCAACGCCGCACCAGTCAGCGAGGAATCGTTGACGGCACTAAAGATGCGCAAAGAGTCGATTGGGGAAACCACTACCTCTATTTTGGCATTTATTCAATCTGCTAAAATATTTTCCAGTGAGATTTGGACAACATGAACTTGTGGGCCTCACCGGTCGGCGATGGACTTCGGGTGAGTGAAGCGTTGCGTTTCTCGGATCAGCCCACAAGTTCGTATTTTGTTGTCGTTTCGAAAATTCTAATCCTCTTTCCCCAAAAAAGGCAAATTTCACTCGGATCTGGTGTGCTTGGAAATTCTCCCTTCTTTCACTTTGACACCGTCCCATGAAACGCGACAAAGCTCAATTTAGCCTTTCTACACATGGAAACGGACAATCGGTTCTCTAGCTAACACTTTATTTTGCAAATTTATTAAATAACTGCACCCGGACAAAAGTACTTAATGGTTCGCATAGCATCAGAATTCATGTTTGATAATCGAAGACCCTAAGCTCTTCGTTACATTTGTCCCTCGCGGGGCAGGTATGCCCCCCGCTTCTTAACCTCGTGAACCTAGTACACTGATCATATGGGAACCAAAGACGTATTTTTTCGCTGGCTGAGTTCCGGCGGGGCATACGGTCTCATCGCCTTTCTATGGCTACTGGTTGCGATATTTTTCTTCTTTAAAGCTCGGACCCTAGGAAAGGATCAGAAGAGCGGCAATGACGGTTGCTACCTTTCGATCAGCACCACAGTTTTTACAATGATTGGTGGAGCAATTGGACTCCTGTTCTTTCAAAACTCCTTTCCTTGGTACATCATCACTTCGACAGCAGGGAGCATTGTTGCGCCATGGCTGGTTTGTAGGAAATTCACGAGCGGAAAACGCAAGTATTAAATCCCGCATTTGATTTTGAACTTGGAGGGCAAAAACTCACCCCCCAATTTGAGCCTTAGCCTATCTTATGGACAGCCTTAACGACGTCCTCTTCGCTCGGGATGCAGAGCAACTCGAGGTTTCGAGCATACGGCATCGGCACATTAAGACCGCCGACCCGACCAACCGGAGCATCGAGAGAGTCGAAGCAGTCCTCTTGAATTCGAGAGACGATTTCTGCACCAAATCCGCCGCTTCGCCAATCCTCGTAAACCACGACGGCGCGGTGAGTTTTACGAACCGAATTGTAAATGGTTTCCGTATCGAGCGGTAGCAACGTACGAACATCAACAACCTCGGCATCAATGCCGTCTTTTGCCAATAGTTCAGCCGCCAAAAGATTGATTTGTGTCATTCGAGAATAGCCGATGAGCGAAATGTCCTTGCCTTCTTTGAGGATTTGGCACTTGCCAATCGGAACCGAGAAATCCGTTCCGTCCGGAATATCGCCTTTCACTGTATAAAGACCCGGGCTCTCGTAAAATACAACCGGATTGTCGTCCGCAATTGCTGACTTCATCATTCCGTAGGCATCAAGCGCTGTCGCCGGAGCGACGACCTTAAGACCAGGAACGTGGGCATACCATCCGTCCATCGAGTGGGAATGCTGAGCAGACAACTGCTTGGCTGCACCACCTGGACCACGGAACACGATCGGACACTTTACTTCACCGTTCGTCATGTAGTGCACTTTAGCGGCGTGATTGATGATCTGGTCCAAAGCCAAGATCGAGAACGACATCGTCATAAACTCAACGATCGGTCTCAGTCCCGCCATTGCCGCACCAATACCGATTCCCGTAAAGCCACACTCAGTGATCGGGGTATCGAGAATTCGATAGTTATACTGCTCCTGACGGCTACCAAACTTCTCCACGAAGCCTCGGGTCACCTTAAAGGTTCCTTGGTATCGACCAATGTCTTCTCCCATGATAAAGACCTCGGGATTCTTCTGCATCTCTTCTTCGATGCTTCGATTAAGGGCTTCTCGGTAAGTTAGTTCGGTTGACATTAGTGTCCCATCTCCGGTTTCATATCGCTGTAAATGTTGTCGTAAACTTCGTCGGCTTCGGGGAAT
>JAYVHY010000258.1:0-19408 GCA_043770615.1 Armatimonadota bacterium
AGGGACAACTTGCCTTGGCTAAGTCTGTCCGCCGAAGCAAAAGCAGTGTGTCAACTTACTTTAATGAGTGAATTTGCGAAGGAGGACAATCATCAAATCCGTATATCTCATTCGTAGCATTTCTTCTCCAAGCCAAACTTATATCGGGATTACAACGGTTGTCTCTGATCGGCTTCAAAAGCATAACGAGGGAGGTTCGCCACATACATCAAAATTCAGACCTTGGCAATTGATATGCTCAATCAATTTTGAGAATGACGAGCGAGCTTTGGAGTTCGAAAAATATTTGAAGACAGGGTCAGGTCGCGCCTTCGCCAAGAAACATCTTTGGTAGCTTTCAGCCTCCGACCGCTCAACACTGCCGAAAACCAATCCAGCTGAATCGGACTTAGTTTCAACTTAAGTGAAACCCAATCCCTCATTTGAGGGTACAAAACCCAAAGACAATGCAATCGCCTCCATTTTCGTCTCAACAAATCAAAGGAATGATCTTTCTGATCATTTGCGCAGTTGTGATTGGCTTGAGCATCACAATCCTCCTTCCCTTCTTGTCAGCGATTCTTTGGGCGATGACACTCTCGGTCCTCACCTACTCTTGGTACGAAAAGAGTCGAAAGAAATACGAGCGTATCCGAGAAGAAGCCCCCCAAGGACTCAGAGGAAAGATGGCGAAGTATGGAGACTCGCTTGCAGCCATAAAAAGTACGCTTTTGACCCTCGTCGTTATCTGCCTTCCGTTTATTCTTGTGGGCGGACTAGCCGTTGCGCAAATATCTCCTGCCCTCAAAGAAATGCAGGGCACGCAAGGATTTGAAATCACCGATCGAATTGACAAGTCTCTTCACCCAATCCTAGACAAAGTTGGTCTGCACGAATTTCATGTAAAAGATTGGTGGGGCGAGAACTCCGAAGAAATTGTGAAGTCTCTCCGTCAGCCGGCAAGTGGTGTTGCCAAGCAAGCAGGTCTCACCATATTCACGATGGTCGTTGCGTTACTGTCCATGTTCTTTTTTCAACGCGACGGAAAGGCACTCAAGAAGCCCTTCTTGGAGTTTTCTGGCCTGCCAGTAGAAGTCGGAGAAGAGATTTTCGTCAAGGTTCAAAAGACAATCAAGGCGGTCTTTAGTGGCAGCGTCATGGTTGCGATGATCCAAGGCGTGATCATGGGTATTACCTATGCCTTGCTAGGAGTACCAAATTCTGCGCTTTTAGGCTTTATTTCCGTTGTTTTGTGTATCGTTCCTCTGCTCGGTGCCCCAATCATCTATATTCCCGTTGGATTGCTCTTCTTGGCGCAAGGCGACATCACCAAAGCCGCCGTAGTGATGGGCGTCGGATTCCTCATTGTGAGTCAAATTGACAATTTGCTCAAACCGTATCTAATCGGAAATCAAGTCCAGCTCCACCCGCTCGCGATCTTCTTCTTTGTACTCGGTGGCATCTCGCTTTTTGGTCCAATTGGCCTAATGGTCGGGCCAATGATCCTGACTTTGTTCCTAGCCTTAGTGGATTACTCGCGGAGTTTGCTAAACTTGCCAGACGAGAATGCAACTCAATGAATGGCTGACCTTCGCATCCAATCGACTTAAAGTCGCGGGAGTTTCGTCGTTCAAGTTGGAAGCCCAGGTTTTGGCGGCGCACGCCATGCTGGTCGATCGAACCTGGGTACTCACTCATCCAGACCATGAGGTCAACGATTTTGCACTAGAAAATCTCTTGCAACGAAGGGAAACAGGGGAACCGCTCGCCTACATTCTTGGCTACCGAGAATTCTTTTCCCGAAGGTTTCGAGTTGATCCGAATGTCCTCATCCCTCGCCAAGAAACCGAAATCCTAGTGGAAACCGCACTGGACGTACCCGACAACAATTTGCGAGTGCTCGATATCGGAACCGGCTCCGGATGCATTGCCATAACTCTTAAACTCGAACGACCCAATTGGGACGTTTGGGCAACCGACATTTCCAGTTCGGCTTTGCAAATAGCGAGGGAGAATGCCGAGACGCTTGGTGCCGAAATCACGTTCCGCCACTCGGACTTATTAGATCAGCTTGAAGGCGAGAAATTCAACATAATCGTTTCCAATCCACCCTATATCGGTCGAGACGAAGTTATCCCAATGGAAGTCAGGAACTTTGAACCTTATTCAGCCCTCTTCGCCGAAAACGAAGGTCTAGACATTTATCAGAAGCTTGCCGTTCAAGTACCTAACCATCTTCATCCCGGTGGCACTCTCATTCTCGAAATTGGACAAGATCAAGGCAAATTGGTTTCTGAGATGTTCCGAGGATCACAAGTCGTCAAGGATCTCAGTAAGAATGACCGAGTTATAAAGTGGAATCAAATCGGCGAATCTGCTTGAACATCAACCGTGACATCCATTTTGCTTGTCCCGTAGCCTACAAAGATTCCCTTTATGGGCGTCACGTCACTATAATCACGTCCAACATGAACTTTTACGTACCGATGATCAACAAGAATATTGTTTGTCGGATCGACCGCTAGCCAAGTCCTATCCGGCATAAGGACTTCCACCCAAGCATGGGTCGCGGCGGTTCCACGAAGTTCATCATGGTCGCCAAGATACAAATAGCCACTGACATATCTCGCCGGAGCTCCCGCCATTCGGCAGCACCCAATCATCAAATGAGAAAAGTCTTGGCATACTCCCGCTGAGAGTTCCAGGACTTCGCCGAGCAGACTATTCACAGTTGTCACGTCAGGCACATAGTCAAATTCGTTGAAAATTAACTCCTTAAGGTTCAAAACGAACTTAGCCGTGTTTCCATCCGACGAATCGAAAACCCTTTTAGCGATGGAAGAAACTCCCGGGAGGTGTTGTACATAGGGACTTTCCAAAAGGAACTCCCCATACGCTTGCAAATATTCGACTGAAGAGTGAGAAACAAGGTCCCTTGAAACAAGATCAAGCGACTCAAATAGGTCTCGATGAACGGTGTCAACTGTAGACTCTGCAACAATTTCAAGCTCGTCGTGCGGATCATTGACCGCGAAGTGATTCACAAATCCACCAATCGTTTCGTATTCGTAGACTTTTGTTTTTGGACTAACATGAACCGAATAATTTACGCATGTTTGCGCGTCATCAGACACCGGCTTGAGTCGAATCTCGTTGTGGCTCGAACTCGAATGACCGGAATACAAGTAGTGGGTTCGGTGGTTGATGCGTAGGCGCATTTAATAAGACAAGTAGGTTGTGGCGATAGCGTCTCCAATACTATTACAGCGCTCTTGAACGCCCTCAAGGAATTCGTGCAGACCGTGCGACACAATTTCATCGCCCCGCATGTAGTTCAAATCATTGTAGAGCTTTCCAACTTCTCGCTCCGCCAAATTCTTAGGGGCAACGTCGCGGTTCCCAGAGATTCTGCGAATGCTCTTATCTACCTGCCTCATCGAATACCGAACACTCGCCGGGAAGTTTGGATTAAGAAGTAAAAATTGAGCGACTGCATCCGGTCCCATTGCTTGGCTGTGAGTTTTTCGAAACGCCTCAAACGCACCGACTGACTTGAGGACCGCCGTCCAACCGTGCGTGTCGATTGGTCCCCCAACACTCAACGGGTCTTGACCTTCGTCCTCAATCGAAACCGGTTCAGCCGAAAAGCGAGGAAGCAAATCGTGGTACTTCACGTCAAGGATTCTCGCGGTTTGATCCGCCCGTTCAAGAAACCGGCCACATTGGAAAAAGTCTTTGGTTTCGCCGGTCATCAACGTTCGATCAGCAATGCCCTGAAATAGGTGAGAACTTTCCTTTACCAATTGAAAGAAAACATGGGGACTCCTCTTCTGAACCCGATCAACATTCCACGACCGATAATTCAGGTAAATCCGGTTGACACACTCCCACATTTCACTGCTGATCTGATCGCGAATTGCCCGGGCATTCTCTCGGGCCGCGCCAATACACGAGGCAACCGACGAAAGATTGTTAGGATCAAAGGCAAAGAAGTACAGAATATTCTTCTCGTTCAATTCGTCGTATCCGGTTTGAAATTCCTCTTCGTTACCACTAATTGCGAGAATTGAAGACCAACGAAGGACTTCGCCCACGTATCGGCTTTCCAACCCAAAGTGATAGTGAACATCAATCATTCGGGCAGTGGCTTCCGCCCGCTCCATATGACGCCCGAGCCAGTACGCTGAGTCAGCGTGTCGACTAAGCATTCGATCCTCCCTGATTTTGTTGTTGGACCTGCCCCGATTGGCTTTGGCTCTGGCTTTGCGCACCTTCAGGAGTATCGAAGAGCACCCAGGTGTCTTTGCTTCCGCCGCCTTGGCTACTGTTGACGACGTACGAGCCTTTTCGCAACGCAACCCTCGTCAACCCTCCTGGCGTTACGGTGACCTTGTTCTTACCAACCAGGATGTAAGGACGAAGGTCAACGTGCCGTCCCTCAAAGTGATTCTCGACAAAGCAAGGGGATCGGGAAAGACCGATCAAAGGCTGTCCGATGTAGTTTCGCGGATTTGCTTTGATCAATTTTCTAAAATCTTCGATTTCATCATTAGTTGCCTGCGGACCAATGAGCATTCCGTATCCACCCGACTCGTTGGCGGCTTTGATAACCAACTCACCCGTTCGTTTAAGCATGACGTCAAGGTCTTCTTCTCGCCAACCAAGGAAGGTATCAACCTGAGCTAAAATCGGTTCCTCTTTCAAATAGAACCGGATCATATCCGGGACATAAGCGTAAACCGCCTTATCGTCGGCGACCCCGGTACCGATGCCATTGGCAATTGCAACATTTCCGGCTCGATAAGCATTCACCAATCCGGCGCACCCCAATACGCTATCGCTCCGAAAGGTGAGCGGGTCCAAAAAGTCGTCGTCAACCCGACGATAGATAACATCAACCCGCTTCTTACCTTGAGTCGTTTTCATGTAAACGAAGTTGTCTTCGGTGAAGAGATCTCGTCCTTCGACTAGTTCTATTCCCATCTGCTGAGCCAAGAAGGAATGTTCAAAATAGGCCGAATTGTAGACTCCAGGCGTCAGCAAAACGACGCACGGATTGGAGCCATTGCCAGTATAAAGTTCGCGAAGATTATTGATGAGGTGAGCCGGATAACCGTCAATCGGGCGAACTTTGTTGTCCTTAAACAGACTCGGAAACACCTTCATCAGGAGCATTCGGTTTTCCAACATATAACTCACTCCACTCGGAGTCCGGCAGTTATCCTCGAGGACTCGATAGACTCCGTTTTCATCTCGAATCAGGTCGGAACCGCAGATGTGGACGTAAATATCGTGGGGAACCTTCGCCCCGATAAACTCCCTTCGAAAGTTCGGAGCGTTGATAACCAATTCGCTCGGAATAACTCCTGCCTTGAGGATTTCTTGGTCGTGATAAACATCGTAAAGAAAGTGGTTGAGTGCCTTGACTCGTTGAATGAGACCATCTTCAACGTGATCCCATTCATTAGATGGAACTACACGTGGGCAAAGATCAACCGGAAACGGCTTCTCGATTCCCTGTTCGCTACCATACACCGTAAACGTGATGCCTTGGTTCACTAGGGTCAGGTCTGCTAGCTCTTCCCGAGCACGGAATTCACCCGGCGTTAGTGCTGAAAGTCGCCGAACAAGCCCTTGGTAGTGCGCCCGAGGAACTCCGTTAGCGAAGGCTTCATCAAAGAAACCATCCTCGGAGTAATGATCGAAAAGCGATGGATGGGTTGTCTCTGGTTCAGCCATAAATGTTGACCTTGGGCATCTTCGACCAAACCCGGATTATATCAAAGAGCTTATCTAGAGTCAAGTCTATCCTGTCAATTCATAATGACTGAATTTGTTGAAGTAGACAGTGACCGCGGCAATCATCCAATCTTTTAGAGACTTGCGTACAGATTAAAAAACAATTGTTGGATATTCGTCTTGATACTGATTTGGCCATTGATAACTTACACGTCTCTGATTAGTTTTTTTCAATGAATCTCAACTTTTTTTGAAAACGTGCCCAAACTGCTTGAAAATCCTATATGATGTAATTGCTGATGATCAGCGGATTGCTGATCATCAGCAAAACAATCTATGGAGGATTCAATGAAAGTCTATTTACCAAACAAATTGGTAGAACTCAACAAGGTCGAACCTGAAGATAAGTCTTTGTGGATGGTTTGCTTAGGCCACGCAATTCTTATGGTTACGCTAGATCGTCAAGTCATCCCATTTGATCACGTTTCGAAGGCAGTTCGGGCAAAATACCGACGCTCGGGGACAGGTTATGTAATGGAGATCAAACCCGGCATATTGGCCACTCTTAATGAAGAGTGGCTTGCAAAAGGAAACTCAAAAATTCAGGCGCTAGAAGCCTTTAATGCCTCGCCTATGATTGACGCGGCCCTATTTCGTCCAAAAATGACCGTCGAAGAACAGTTCAACTTTCTAGATCAACAGCTAGGAGGAATTCTGCGAAAATGCAAGATGAAGGTATCTGGAGAAGACATCGGACATTTACCTGACACTCTTGGGAGTGAGGTTGAGGCCCTGATTCCGGCTCCTCGAAGAGCAAAGAAAATTGCCTTGGCAAGTGAGCCCAAGATAATTGACAAGCGTTACACTACAGTGAAAATGATTGCCAAATGCCGCCGCATCATCGACGGTATCCCTAAATCAAAGCACAAAATTGGAGCAAAGGATTGACTATGAAAATCAACCGGAATTCAATTCATATCGATTTCAATACATTTCGTCCACCGCAAGAGGAAACCCCAAATGAAAAATAAACTCCTATCTCAGCTTTCATTTATTGAAGTGCTGGATTTCGCCGTTCCCCAGGCTCTCTTCTCGATATCGAGCAAGTGTTTGCATACCGACAATATCAAGGAGCTTTACCTGATATCCGAAGCGGCGAACATATTTGTTGAAATTTCCTCCAATGGAGGAGACTACTCTCACTTGTGCGCGGACACAAGTGAGCTCGGTATTTGCGCCGCCATTCGGTTCTTGAATGGATATTGTTTAGAGGTGGATACTGAGATGGCTCTGTATTTTCAAGAAGAATGTTACAAACTTATATGTAGCAATCGTCGAGACAGCTTAATATGGGTTGAGTTTTTTGACCTTCTCAGGCATTGTATTTTTCCCCTTAACAGATTTCTTTGACACCCCGCTCTGACTTCTGAATCGAACCGCTGGTTTCAATCAGCGGTTTTTTTGTTTCGAGAAACAACTGGGGAAAGACCTCGTTGTCTCTCCCCTGTTTGAAGCACCCCGCTCCTAGTTCAATCGAACCTGCGAAAAATAAGCATTGTTCGCGATCTTCGGTTATATACATTATAAGGCAAATTAGAGGGAATTTCTATGGGAAACATAATCTTTGATGTTAAAGGTTAATTTTCCCTCAAGAACAACAGACGCTCCTAGTTAGTCTCACTAGTCTCCATCAACCATTCCCGGACGCTCATTTGGTCGTCCAGGATATGGCCGACTCCCTTTGTAAATCGAGTACCAATTGATTCGATTCACCCAGTATGGGTCAGCCCGATCCATCGAAGACCAATCCAACGAGGCGGTCTTATCTGCCCAATATTTGTCCGCCTTCGTCATTGCGGTCTTGCGACCCGGGTTTGGTTCGTCGAACGGAATGTTATTCGGCGTAATCTCGTAAGGTGTCAAATCCATCGTATTGGTGAAGCAATCGGTTGCCGGTCGAGCTATCGCATCGAATCGAGTCAAAGGACCGTAGCCAAGCATCATCCCCATCGTTTTGTGGAGGCTCACTTGGGTGAGGAATTCGCTCGAAACGTATCCGCGCTTGGTGTACGGGCTCAGAATCATCGTGCTCGTTCGGTGCCCATCCACGTGGTCTGGCCCCGATTGAGAGTCATCCTCGGTCACCACAATCGCGGTGTCCTTCCAATACTTCGATTTCGAAACCAATGCCACCAATCGTCCGAGAGCGTAATCATTGTCCGCCATCATCGCACGAGGGGTCGGATAGGCTGGACTCGTTCCCTCGCCGTGATCGCTGGGAAGTGACATGACCATCAGATTCGGCAGTTTTCCGTTTGCCTCAAAAGCCCGAAACTCCTTTTCGAATGTATCCATTCGGCTTTGATCGCTTTGGATTAATGGCCAATAGTGGTACCCCGGTGCTAAAATTGGTTTCAGCGACGGAATCTCAGTAGTGGGGATGTATTGGAACTCATTCTTGCCCGACTTCCGATCATCCCATGCTTCAAACCAGTCCTTTGGTTTTCGGGGCTTGTAAATTGGATTTTCGTCGTCCGCCCATTCGCCATAGACTCGGACCTTTAGTCCTTTTTTCATGGCTGCATCCCAAATTCGGTCACCGCTGTTTAGCGACAAAGCATCGGTTCCGTCGTCCGGATAGGTTCTCGAGTATCCGACGTAGAAATGCTCTAGATACTCATTAGCCATCGCTTCACTGCACCAATGGTGCCCATCCGCGCTGTTGGTTCCGCTGGTATAAGCGTTGTCCAAAAGCGTGAATTGTTGGGCAATTTTCCGATGGTTCGGCATCACCTTTTCGCCAAGACTGCACAGAGTCGGGTCACCATTTCCGATAGGTAGATCGCCATAAATCTCATCGTAGGTCCGGTTCTCTTTAATCACATAAATGACGTGCTTGATCGCTCCTTGATAGACCTTCAGGTTCGGCTTTTGGCTCGAAGCCGGGTCGTTCCAGCTATTGTTAATGGCAACCTTTGCGGACTCTGCTGCGAGGTCCTTGCTAAGGTCAATCACTGAAACCGTGCCCTGAAAATCATGAGTATTTCTTCGGTTCTTGCCCTTCATTGTCTCTCGAACCGAGCCATTTCCTTTTGTGTTCAGCACGAAGGCGGTTTTGGCATCTTGGGTTAAGTGAACTGCGGTGGGATAATATCCAGCGGATCGGAATCCTTTGACCTTGCCGGTCTTTGCATCCATTTCGCAAATCGCATTGTCACCGCCGTCGGCAACATAAAGCGTATCGCCTGATTTCGCCAAAGCGTTTGGCATCGATCCAATCAGCTTGAATTTGGATGTGCGAATTGGCCAACTTGAAATACGCTTTCGGGCGGAAAGGCTGACCACATCAATCGTGTCACTCATGGCGCAGGCAATGTATGCTCGATCCCCTTCACAAAGGATCTCGGTCGGGTGTAGGTTGGTCGTGATGTCGGTTCGCTCACCGCTGGCAAGATTCGTTACCGTAATCGTGCCCGAGACCACCGAACCTTGATGATTGATTGCCAGGCGGGTGTTCCCGCTTGCCATCGTCACATCGTCTTTTTCGGGCTCTTTTCCGCCCCAGTTGCTTATCAGCAACGAGTTTTCATCGGGGCTCAGAGTGCAGCCAAACGGCACTTTACCACTGAAGAAAAATTGGGTCGACTTGTAGGATCCAAGGTCGAGTTCAACCACTCCGTCCCAATCCGCGCAAGCTACGTAAAGTTTGGTACCTGTCTTGTTAATGCAAAGCCCACCAGGAACCGGATTCCCTTTTTTGCTCGGAGCGACTAGTTCAATTTTTTGCCCCTTCTGAAGGTGCTCACCGTCGAAAGTGAATTCTTGGAGATGCCCAGCGTCAGTTGTAAGGATTAGCCGCTTTCCATCTGGTGTCCAAGCAATTCCGTGAAAGCCGCTGCTGGCACCAATTGCGACGACCGAATCCGGAATGATTCGAGTCTTATCGCAAAGGAAAACATTGCTCTTTGCGGCGACCGCCACCACTTTGCCGCTCGGATGAATCGCCAGATCAGACAGTCGTTGCTCATAAGGGATTGTTCCGGCTTCAATGGTTTGGCCCGATGAAACCACGAATTTCCCGTCGGCTTGCGGTCCCATCTGAACCCGCGAATTCTGGATCGAGCGATAGGTTAATCCCGTCGCCGCGACTCCAACGATCGAAAGGACAATCCACTTTTTCATGGAACTAATCATACGCCTTTAGGACTTGGTCAGGATCAACGATTTTCCAATTCTTAATCCAAATTCCCTAATTCGACTCGACTCTCCCTCTTTAAACAACTGATACTCATCTGGCCAAGGGAAAAGCAGTGAATGATCAGAGTTTTGAAATTGGAGCGCCAATTGCTCACGAACAGTCGCCCCACGCTCAATTTCCGAAATGTTGAGTATTGACGGCGTCCATTCGCCAATGAAATTGACTCCAATTTGATCTCCTGCTCGACCAGAAAAGCCTTTGAGGATCAGTGTTTCTCCGGTCTCCAAAAGTACTTCCCACGCTACCGGTGCCAGACCTTGGTGCAACGATTTTAGATCGTCAAAGTCATTTGTCGCGTCTTGTTTTGCATCAACCATGCTTGAAAAAAGACTAAATAGCAGGGAGAACATCCAAGCGATAGCTCCTCCCAACCAATAGAACGTATTGAACCTTTCGATTGGTGTTCCTAGCATTACCAACCAGGCAAAGGCAGCCACCGCGACGAAGGTCAGGGTCATAGCGCATAAATAGAAGAAATTACGCCACCAATGCCGCCTTGTGGCTCGACTCAACCCTGCGCGATGGACGCCAAACCTTTGCCCAGTCGCAAAGATTCGCTGAATAGTTCCCAAGCAAGATTTCTCGACTCCATTGCCCATTACATTGAAAACGCTACCCAACCTAACTTGGTTCTAAGTATTTCGAACTGGAGGCTGTTAGCTTGAAGCTTGAAGCTTGAAGCTATTTCGCCGCCCAAAGCATGCCACGGCGCATCAATTCCTTCGGAACCTCGGCTTCCAACACATTCTTTTGGTGCCCTAAAGCATTGTAGAAAACTCGCCCTTTGCCGTACATCTTGGTGTAAACCTGAGGCATTTTGCACGGATTATCCGAATGAGGTCCCTCTACGCCAGGAAAGGGGAAATCACAGGTAGCAAGCACTTTGACACCCGGATCGACGTGTAAATAGTACTGCTCCGAGACGACTCCAAAATCAGGAAGTCCAGCCGTGATTTCATGCGGATTGGCTGAATTAATGTTCACCATGTACCGAACGCCGTCGTTGCCTGGATGAGCAACCCACTGGCTTCCGGTCATGAACTGCCATTCGGTATTGGTTCGGAATGCATCGCACATTCCCCCATGGCAACCAGCCATACCTATTCCGTGTTTGGCAACCGCCGTGCGAACCGGCTCAAACTGCTCATTTGTGATCTCGCTCATTGTATAGACCGGAATCAAAAGATTTTGAGCAAAAACCAATGCTTCATCGGCAAAGGAATCCAATGTCCCTGAAATCGTCACGTTAAAGTCTTCTGCGGAAAGGAGATCACCAAGAAAGTGGGCAACATTTTCCGGATCATGTCCGTCCCATCCACCCCAAACAATTAACGCATTCTTTTTTGACATCGTGGGAATTATGATCTGGCTTGCAACTTTTTGGAAACAGTTATCGGTAATTTAAGAGGAAACCTCCGAAGGGGGCTACGAATCCTTATGACTTCTTTATCTGTTCTGGCACTCGCCTCAACCTTGATGAACGCAAATGTTCAAACGACCGAACCTCGGATGCTTCGGCAACCTGATATCCACGGTAACACCGTCGTGTTCGTATACGCCGGCGACCTTTGGGCTTCTGGCACGGAGAGCGGAGCCGTAGCCCGACGAATCGCCAGTAACGTAGGAGCTCGCACGGGAGCCGCGGTTAGTCCCTTAGCTCGTCCTCATATCTCACCAGACGGAAAGTGGGTTGCATTTACGGGCAACTTCGACGGATCATCGAATATCTATGTTGTTTCAATTGATGGCGGTGAACCAAAGCGAGTCACGTTTAACAACAGTACCGATCAAGCTCTCGGATGGACACCTGACGGAAAAATTGCTTACTCCACGGCCGAAGGTAACCCGTATCAAGGTCGACAGGCAAAATTGATGTTGGTGAACCCAAAGGGCGGACTCCCCGAAGATACACCGGTCAAAGAAATCGCTAACATCTCGTTCTTTGCTGGTGGAAACAAAATCGCTTACAACCGATTTGCAAGCTTCAACTTTAACTGGCGAAAGTACCGTGGAGGATCACAAGGCAAGATTTCGATCTATGACATGAAGACCAACAAGTACGAAGAACTTCCCGCCAAGCGCGATCAGAACTTTTTCCCGATGGTCATCGGTGAATCCATTTTCTATGTTTCGGACAAAGCAAACGGCAACCTCAACCTCTATAAGAACGAGAATGGAAAAGACACACAGCTAACTAAGTCAACCAGCACCGATATTCGCTGGCCAAGCACGGACGGACAAAATATCGTCTATGAGCGAGAAGGCTATCTCTACCATTACTCGGTCAAGTCGAACACCGAATCGAAGCTCAGCATTAATATTCCCGGCGACAATTTGGCGACCCGGCCGGCACTTAAGAACCTTATCCCTTACATCTCTGGGGTAGCGCTTTCTCCTTCGGGAGCTCGTGTCGCAATTGATGCCCGAGGCGAGGTTTTCTCTGTCCCCGCAAAAACTGGCGAAACTCGGAACATGACGAATTCGAGCGGAACAAGAGAAATGAGCGTCGATTGGTCACCCGATGGAAAGTGGATTTCTTACAAGAGCGACAAGAGCGGAGAGTATGAGCTTTATGTTCAGCCACAATCAGGTGGCGATGCCGAGAAACTCACCGACGGCTCTATCAAAGTTGATCAGTACGTTTGGTCACCCGATTCCAAGAAAATTCTGCTGCTGGGAGCAACTGTTGAAGTTTCAATCTTGGATGTTGAATCAAAGAAAATCTCATCCGTGGATGAAATCCCGTATGGTGGTGGCAGTTTTAATTTCTCGAACGACGGCAAATGGCTGGCCTATACAAAGGGTAAAGACGGCGGATTTAAGTCGGTTTGGGTCTATGAAGTCGCGACCGGCAAGAAACATCAAGTTACCGAAGGCTTCTTCGATGACGGCGAAGTTTGCTTCGACAAAGGTGGCAAATGGCTATTCTTCTCGTCCAGTCGAGTCTTCAACCCAACATTTGGACGCAACGAGTTCAGCCTAAAAGTTGACGCAACCGAGCGATTGTATGCTGTCTCACTGAAAGCCGATACTCCAAATCCTTTCCTTGACAAGAACGACGAAGAGCCAGACTCTACAAAGAAAGACGAAAAGAAGGAAGATGAAAAGCCAAAGGCTGGACCAGACATCGATTTCGCCGGAATCGAAAAGCGAGTCATTGCCTTGCCAATGGGTGTAAGCCAATACCAAGCGCTTTCAAGTGCCGATAATGGCTTCTTCTATCTAAACAATGGCACGATGTTCCAGTACACCATGGGGGCGAAGACACCTACCTCAATTTATGAAGGCATTGGAGCGTTCACATTTAATGCCTCTAAATCGAAGATGGCAGTCATCGTTCCTGGAGGAGTTCAAATTGTTACTGTTCAACCTGGGCTCACGGCAGCTACGCCTAGCCGAGCTGACCTATCCAACCTCGAAGCAGTTATTGATCCTCGTGAAGAGTGGGACCAAATACTAGTTGATGCATGGAGATATGAACGCGATAGCTTCTACGATGCAAACATGAACGGAACCGACTGGAACGCGATTCTCAAGCAATATCAGGGATACCTGAAATGGGCCAATCACCGGTCTGATGTGAACTATATTCTTGGAATGATGATCGGCGAGCTCGGAACTGGGCACGCATATGTTCAAGGTCCTGGAGATATTGGTAGTGCACCTTTTGCTCGAGTACCGGTTGGCACTCTTGCCGCTGACTACGAAGTCAAGAATGGAATGGTTGCTTTCAAGCACATTGTTCGCGGATCTAATGATTTCGAACAATACCAAACACCGCTTGGTTTACCCGGAATCGAAGTTCAAGACGGCGATTACCTCGTTGCAATCGACGGCAAACCTGTTACTGCCGAAACCAATCCCGGACAATTTCTGCTCGGCAAAGTCGGTAAATCAGTAACGTTGAGTGTTAACAATATCCCGTCCATGAGCGGAGCCCGAAAAGTGCGAGTCAAGCCAATTGCCTCCGATATTCCCGCCCGTTACTATGAGTTCATCGAGAACAATCGAAAGACCGTTCTGAAGCTCTCGGGTGGAAAAATCGGATACATGCACATTGAAGATACGGCCGGTCCAGGTTCGAGTGACTTTGTTCGCGGATTCTATTCGCAGACTGACAAAGAAGCGATGATCGTCGATGAGCGTTGGAACGGTGGAGGATACATTCAACCTTGGTTCGTGGATACTTTGGCTCGTAAGAAAAAAGCAATGATTCAACCGAGGCACGGCGCGCATCAACCAGATGCCCCTGTAATCGAGGGACCTATGGCGATGCTTGTAAATGGCTATGCCGGATCGGGCGGAGATTTCTTCCCGTACATGTTCAGGCAAGCCGGTCGAGGCAAATTGATTGGTAAGCGGACCTGGGGTGGACTCGTCGGCATCAGCGGCGGCTTTGGTCTGGTCGATGGCGGCAATCTAACCTCGCCAAACTTCGCGATTTACAACCCGGATTCTGGAGAAATCATCGCGGAAAACCAAGGCATCGACCCAGATATGGACATCGACATGCGCCCCGACTTGGTCGCTCTTGGTCAAGATCCGCAGCTCGAAGCTGCAGTCAAGCATCTGATGGAAGAGTTGGCGAAACTACCACCGAAGAAAGTCTACAAGACTGTGCCTAAGGTCGGTAAGAACGGCAAGATCGGCGGTTAACCGGGAGCGCGGGCGTCTCGCCTGCATGACTTGTCGGAGCGCGGGCGTCTCGCCTTGCAGGAAAGAGCCTAAGAGAATATTCTCCTAGGCTCATCCTTTGCTTTGGAAGTGAGCGTTAGTCTCAAATGAAGCTATCTGATATGATTAAATTTAGTGGAAGAAAATGAACACAAGGGATGGCATTCAAGAAAAGGCCTGCCTCACTATGATGTAGGAGGGCTAACCCAATTTATCACGTTCAGACTTTTTGACAGTTTGCCAAAAGAATTCCTTAACGAATTGAAGGAAGAAATGAAGCTAAGCAAAGGCAATATCGAGAAGGAACGATACGAAAAAATCCAAAAGCAACTTGATCAGGGCTCAGGGTCATGTATTTTGCGGGAAGCTCAATGTGCCCAAATAGTCCAAGACTCGCTCAAATTCCTTGACGGTGTTAAGTATCAGCTCGACGCTTGGGTGGTGATGCCAAACCACGTTCACTTCCTCGCTCGGTTTCATCACGGACAATTAATGTCAAAAGCGATGCATTCCCTCAAGTCCTTTACGGGACATGAAATAAAGAAGCTGCATCCGGAGCTTGAAGGCATTTGGCAAATTGAATCCTACGACCGCTATATTCGCAACGAAGAACATTACTGGAACACCCTTCGGTACATTCACAATAATCCTGTGGAATCAAGAATTTGCAAGACGGCTGAACAGTTTCGTTGGAGTAGTGCTTATCAAGGCTCGAATTAGTTATTGCAGGCGGGACGCCCGCGCTCCTAGTTCGCCCAACAAATCAGTGGTCGATCCGCTCCAATTACTCCCGAGGAGCGATCCACTTTCGGGCAACCGCCATGATATGCGGCGAACATCCCAACAGCGACGGTTCTGACTCAACTAACCTCAAATAGTCATACAAAATCGCTCTCTTACTTTCGTCGTTCATCTGAGTTTCAAGGTCAGACAACTGGCTTCCAAACCCCTCAACTGCATGAAGTTTCACGTCAAAAAAGCCTGCCTCCTCAATCTCCCTCTGAAACTCCGTTGGCTCGTGGAACTTAGTTGTCGTGAAATAGTGAGGATGGTTCTCAGGGTTTCGATGCTGACCATCGATTAGATCTTGGTCAACAATCGTGCGAAAATAGGGGTCATCGATGAACCTCGATTGAAACCCATCCATTAGTGACGCATACTTCGAAATGCAGACCGCCATTAGTCTTCCACCGGGCTTAAGAACCCGCTTGGCCTCCTCCAGTGCCTTAATCCGATCGCGTTTTTCGATCAGATGATACAGAGGACCGAATAGAAGAACGACGTCAAATGATTCATCCGGAAACTTCGTTCCCCTTGCGTCCCCCACAGTTATCGAAGCAAGCGAAAAATATTGAACGACCTTTTTAGCGGTCTCGATGTGCGATTCAATGACATCGACGAGGTGAACCTCATAGCCTTGATTTGCAAGCCAAAACGAATAGTGTCCCGTTCCACCACCCAGATCAAGAATTTTCGCCGGAGCTTGGAACAGATTGCGGCTAATGATGTCCTTTGATCGGTCAAATTCGAGACGTCCATGTGGCGAACTCAGCCGGTCATGTTCACGCCCTTCCTCATAGTGGGCAACCGCTTCTGGGTTCAAGCTGTCCATAGTCAATTATAGCTTTGGCAATAAATGAGAATAGTGCAGGTCGAGTTTAGTGATAGATTTACTAGGTTTCACCTGAGCAAATGCCTATAATCTAATTCATGGAGTGGGGGCTCGATTCATGTGTAAAAGCTTTTGAAGAACGACGCCTCCGAGCTTGGATCGAAGAATTTCTGGTTGTTCCCGAATGGCGTAACGAAGGACTGCTCAAACGAGTCCAAGATTTTTCCGTCTATTGGCCAGCTCCCGTTTTAGTTCCACTGGGCGAATTTGCCCGCATTGCTGGGCCGGGTCCCGAATTCAAATTCCCCCAAGACCCAAATGAGTGGTCAGCCAAAATTGATGAAATAGTCCAAAGGCAACCTCGCCCCGAAGACTTGCCACCAGTTATTGCCTGGCGCGATCCCGATGGCTCGATCAATCTTGCCGATGGCAACCATCGGGTTGATGCCCTTAAGAAAATGGGTTATACCAGTGCGTGGGCACTCATTCACGATGGACCATTAAGGAGTGAAGCCGAACTTGCAAAGCAAAGTGAAACGGCAACAGAATTAAGACCAATCAGTCAGGACCTTTCCGAAATCGCAGAGCGATTCCGCATATTCGCCACCGAGTGCGAAGGATCAAGTGAGATCTACCAGTTCCTTGCAACCAAAATTGCCGAAGACGAAGAGATTCTTGCTATCGCTAAGATGAGTCGCGATGGACAGCCAGAACCAAACATGCTATTTGGCGTTGTCCACTTGCTGTTGATCAACGGAATCGCGAGCCCACTCCGACGATACTATCCTAGCTTGGCTTTGAATTTTGAGTCGGCAGAATTTGCCTTTCCACTTTTCAAAAAGTTCGTGCTTGATCATGTTGATGACATCGTGCCTTTGCTGCAAGAGAAACTTGTTCAAACAAACGAGGTTCAGCGATCCGCCTACCTATATCCCGCCATTCTGACCACTTCCCAGTTCTTCGAGGCCCGCCCGGTTTCGTTAATCGAACTCGGATCCAGTGCTGGTTTCAATCTCCTATGGGATCAGTACCAGTTCCAATATGATGAAGAAGCTCCAATCGGGCCTTCCGGCTCAAGCCTGACCATTACCGGTACTTTCAAAGGGGAAAAACGACCTAACTTTGCCCTTCCGGGTCCAACCCTCAGCAACCGAATCGGCATTGATCTCCACCCGATCGATGTGATGAACCAAGATCAGATCACATGGCTCCAAGCGCTAGTTTGGCCTGAACACTTTGATCGCAAGTCCCGATTAACGAAGGCCCTCAGAATTGCGCTCGTGAACCCGTTGGAAATGATTGAAGGCGATGTAATCACGCTGCTGCCTTCAGTATTAGCAAAAGTCCCCAAATCCGAAGTGCCGGTTGTTTATCACACTTGGGTCGCAAACCAAATGAGTGCCGAACAACAAGAGCTACTTCTCCAAATCATTGATGACTTTGGTCAGAAGCGGGACATTGTTCATATCCATACGAATATTGAGCCGCACTTGCATGCGACGATCTATCGAAAGGGTGAGCGAATTGACTTGCCACTAGCCAACGTTGATGGTCATGCCCGTTGGATCGAGTGGCTGAGATAGGACCAACGACGACCTATTTTTGCGGCGGAAAATGCTTTCGTTCCTGAGCGGGAAGTTAGTTATTGGCGTTTTCTCGGAATACCCTTGGACTTCTTCACGAACCATGAGATGACGAAAATGAGAGCCAGGATTACCACAAATCCGACACAAGGAATCCACATGAGACCAAAACTGTGTTGAAAATCAGGAAACCAGTTTCCGCTACCTACTCCGACAACAAAGCCCTTCTCTTGAACCTTTATGTGGCTCCAGACCCCACCACTTGATGCAGCGTTCAAACTTGGCGGCAATTCACTTCCTGTCAAGGAACGAGTCCGAACGGCCCCATGTTGATTGATTTCAAGATCGACCCGCATTATAGAGTCTGAAAAGTAGTACAGGGCCTCAACAACTTCTCCGGAAGCTAATACTCCCGACTCATCTAAGGGTTCTTTGCGATCTCCCTGGGCTTTTGCCTTTATCCTATATTCAAGTGATACCGCAGTGTCATTGTGAAGGAAAATCACGCTCATAGCACTGCATGACAACATGGTCAAGCAAAGAACAATAAGAGCTATCCTCGCAAGCCACTTCACAAACTAGATTCTACATGACTCCGACAGGTTTCGCCCCAGTTGGCGACCTTTGATCAAGATCAAGGGAACATAGATCGAACCATAACGGGATTGAGGCTCACGACCGTACTGAGTCCATTTTTCGTGCACTGGTCTTCCGGAATGGCAAGCGTGCAAATTTTCTTCAAGTGACTGTTGAACTCCATAGTCTTAAGAAGGGGTGACCGACCAAATCACTCTCCCAAGATTTCTTTCTGTGGCACAGGCTTCTTCTTTTGCTTAGATTGGTACGAAACAAATCCAATCATTCCTCCCATGCCTATCAATACACAGCATGGACAGAAGAGCAATCCGTACCTATTTTGGAAATCCGTAGTCCAACTGCCGCTTCCAGTCCCAATCGCAAAGGAACGATTTTGTACAGCTATGTGATGATACATGCCGTCGTTGAGTTGACCGGTGAGACCGGGTGGCAGTTGGCTCTTAACAAAGCTCTCGGTGCGGACATTGCTCATTTGTTCAATTTCCAAGTCAATTTGCCCAATTTCGCAATAAGCATAGACCAAGCCCTGCGCGATTTCTCCCTTGCCGACGGTTCCAGAATTTGATGGCTTACCCATTCGTCGGTCGATATTTGCGGAAATCTTGAAGTTAAATGTATCCGCAGTGTCGTTGCGAATATAGAGAATGCACGGGCTGCTGCAAGACAATAGACATAGGCAGAAGGCAAAGAATAGAAACCTTGTTAGCCACCTCACATTGTGATTCTACGTAATTTCGCCAAATTACAGCGAAAAAAAAGACTCCCTTGCGGAAGCCTCGTTCTTTTTGTTCTTTAAAAGCGGAGAAGAATTCAGTTTCGACCTAGATATGTCGAACTTTGCAGTGCAAAGTCGAGTGCTTATCTTTTAAGGAGGTGATCCACCCACACCTTCCGGTACGGGTACCTTGTTACGACTTAGTCCCCCTTACTCCCCTCACCTTCGGCCGCTCCCTCCTTTCGGTTAGG
>JAYVHY010000259.1:0-19403 GCA_043770615.1 Armatimonadota bacterium
AGCAAGATTCGAACTTGCGACCTCACCCTTATCAGGGGTGCGCTCTAACCAACTGAGCTATGAGCCCGCGAGGAATTAATATACCAGATCAAGCTTTTCGAAGTCCTGCTTAAACAGACGACATTGAGATATACTTTTCGGACTTGCCCGGGTGGCGAAATGGTAGACGCAGAGGACTTAAAATCCTTTGGTAGCAATACTGTGAGGGTTCGAGTCCCTCCCTGGGCACCACTAAGCCGGAAAATGCTTCTTCAACATTGGTCAACAAATCTATTGGAGATCGAAATATTTGTCTTCCGGCACTTGACCCGAAAAGAACGCACTTAATTTCTTTTTGTTCGCGTGTCCATCAACCCAGGCAATAATGGCATTTTCCATCGCATTTGGATCAGGGATTCCCCAGCAATCTGCACCAGCCCCGCCAAGCAGACCATAAAAGTCGGAAGGTTTCAGAAGGAATTTCCCGTCGTCTCCACACCAAGAATCTTTGACCGATGAACGACCGGTGGACAATGCAACCGTATTGGATGGATCCTCCAATGAAGTTGAAGAAATTGCCGATTGAGTATCGAGATTGGAAAAGTCAAGCTCCAACGAAGTTAGGTATCGAACGTTGTATCCAAAATGCGTCGTCTGATCACCGTTTGAGTCGGTCTCCTTTACATTGCTACATGGACACAGCCAAATCTGCTTGTTCTTGACATAAGGATTGATTTCGTCATGCCAAATAGTCACGCCAGAAACGGTGCCGTATGCTCCAAGCGGAAAATGGTCGTCATAGTCACTTTGGTACATGACGAACGACGTGTTCAATTGCTTCACGTTTGAAAGGCAAGACGTTGCTTTAGCTGCCAATTTCGCTTGAGCAAAAACCGGAAACAGAATAGCAGCAAGGATTGCAATAATGGCAATAACAACAAGTAGCTCGATCAAAGTAAAAGCACGACGAAACACCATCACAGTTTATTGAATATATGGTCGCGAAGAAACTTTCAGGCGTTAGAATGAGTTAGAAAATTCAATGCAAATCAAGGAACCAAGGGTCGAGCCGCGATGGAAACGTGCGTTGAAGTCAGCGGGTCGAATGCTCCTAATGTTCCTATTGTTCGTGGGCGGAGCCTATTGGTGGAATCCACAAAAGCTCCATTACCCCCGAAAACGAGCTCCGGCAAACTTCCCAAAAATCGATCCTGAATCCGCCAACTTGTTTGCTAAGAATTCAAAAGTGACCGTCGTGGTAGGTCACCCAGATGATGCTGAGTTTTTCATTTCGGGAACCCTGCTGAAACTGCATGGAGCTGGAGCCAAGATTACGTTGATTGTGGTAACTGACGGAGACAAGAGCTTTTATCCACCGTTCACAACCAATGTTGAAGAAAATCGACGCATCAGGCGCCAAGAACAAAGTGAAGCAAGTTCAGCCTATGGTGCGAAAGTCGTCTTCTTAGGCGGTCCCGACGGCCGCTATGATCCTGATGAGCCAACGCTGAGAGCCAAATTGAAGTCTGCCCTTGACAAATCTGAACCCGACTACATTGTCGCTTTCGACTCCGAGTATCTACCTACGGTCCAACATCGAGATCACGAAAACTCTGGTCGAGCCGCTACAGAACTTGCCCCGAATACTTCTGCAAAATGGCTTCTATTATTCGCAACGAATGCCAAAAATTTCTATGTTGAAACCACTAAAAACTGGGAAGAAAGGTCAAGGCTAATTGCGATCCATAAGAGCCAGTTCTTTGGCGAGAAGCTTGACTTAATCCGAGGGACACTCTACGAAAAAGCGATGAATGACGGTGAAGAAGGTGGATTTGAACTTGCGGAAGGTTTTCGTGCGATCAAATTGAAGGATTAGCGTAAAATCGCTTCATGAGACTTTTTGCTATTCTTATTGCTTTGTTTTCGGGGTCGATTTTTGCCCAAGATCGAATTCAAAACCATCCGAAGTACAAGGCATATTTAGAAGGACAAAAAGCTGCCCGAGAAATGAGTGCTGCAACTGGTGCGATTGGAGCAAATGGATGGTCCGGTGATAGTCGTTACGCAATTCTTCGGGATGGAAAGGCGTTCGATATGAAGACAAAAACGATAAACGACTATAAGCCGGAACCAGCCGGAACTGCCCCTACCGCTAGGGTCGGAACAGGACGACAACAGCCCGGACGGGGACGTCAGTTCACATCGGCAACTTCGCCCGATAGCAAGTGGATTGCAAAATACGAGAAAGCAAACCTGTTCTTAGTCGACGCCAAGAAGCCAAATGACCTTATGCCAATTACCAAAGATGGTAGCGTTGAAAAGAGGATAAAGTACGGTACCGGTAGCTGGGTCTACGGCGAGGAATTAGGTCAAAGAGAGGCCATTTGGTGGACCCCAGATTCAACCAAGGTGGTCTTCTATCGGTTTGACGAGTCTCAAGTTAAGGACTACTACTTGACCTTGGGCGAAGGCGATATTCAGAACCGCCTTTACACCGAAGCCTATCCCAAAGCAGGCGCACCAAATCCGCTTGTTCAGCTCTTGGTATATGATGTAGCGTCCAAACAAACCACCAAAATTGACACGGAATTTAAGTCAAGCGATCCAGACATATCCCAATACATCTATAACATTCGATTCTCTCCCGATGGAAAATCCATTCTCTTTCATCGCACAAATCGAAAGCAAAATGTGATGGAGCTTGTCGCAGCAGACCCCAGCACCGGTGCTTGCCGGGTCGTAATTCAAGAGTCTAGCTCAGCCGGATGGGTTGAGAATAATCCTAAGATGCAATGGCTCGAGGACGGAAAGCGATTCCTATGGTTCAGTGAAAAGAACGGATTCTGGAACATCTACTCAGCTTCACTCAGTAAAGGAATCATAGAGCCCATTACGCGACACGGATTTGAAGTCGAGAACATTGTCAAGTTTGACGAAAAGATGGGCTTGATTTGGTATTACGCCCACAGCGCACCAAATCCGAATTTGCTTCAGTTGCATCGCATCAAGTTTGATGGATCAGATGAGAAGTGCCTTACCGACAAGTCTCTTGGTCATACGGTTCAGATTGCTCCCGACGGGTCTGGCTTTACCGATCGAGCCGAAGCCTTGAATGTATTGCCTTCTCTCAGAGTCTGCGATGGTGAGGGCAAGATATTGAAAGAGATTGCTACGGCGGATATTAGCGCGCAAACCAAAGCTGGATTCAATCCAGCGGAGAAGTTCTCTTGCTTGGCAGCAGACGGTACAACAACGATCTATGGTTATATCCAAAAGCCTTCAGATTTTGATCCGGCCAAAAAGTATCCGGTTATTTTGGGTGTGTATGGTGGTCCAGATTCGGGCAGTGGACGGGAGAGGTTTCTAAGCAGTAATGCCGAATGCGAATTCGGGTTTATTCGGGCTTGGATCGATGGACGAGGAACTAAAGGACGAGGACGTGATTTCTGTCAGAGCGTATATCGAAAACTTGGAATTGTTGAAATTGATGACCAAGCGACCGCAATGAAAGCACTTGCCAAGATGCCGTTTATCGACGGAGCCCGTATTGGAATTGAGGGGACATCCTACGGTGGTTATTCCTCGATCATGTGCCTGCTACGATATCCAGACGTTTTTGCGGCGGCGGTGGCTGGCAGCTCGGTTACAGCTTGGTACCACTACGATTCGATTTATACCGAACGATTTATGGATACGCCACAGAACAACCCCGATGGCTACAAAGCCGGTTCGGCGATGGAGTACGCCAAAGACCTTCGCGGGGCTTTGTGTTTGTACATTGGGACGGCTGACGATAATGTCCATCCTTCCAATACTTATCAATTGATCAACGCTTTAGATCGAGCCAATAAACCCTATCGGCTCTACACAGGCGTTGATCAAGGTCACTCTGGTCTTCAGTTTGCTAGGAAGATGGAGTTTTTCGTTGATGCATTGCAACCAGGCGGATGGGGCAAGTAGCACACATATATTCCAAGGATTATCTTCAGGATAAAAGGCTTCGCCGCATGATGGAGAGCGAATTTCCACACGTCAAAGTTCGTTTGACCAGCTACGAGCTAGGGTTAATGAGGGATGCGATGAAAAACCTTGTTGGCGAGCCTTTGATTCACATGGTTCGCGTCTCACCCGCTCAGTATCTCTCGTTTGGCATGCTAATGGTTCGCAAAAATCATAAAGGAGAGGATTCCAACTATTCAGATTGGGGAATGATGATCGGCGGTAGTTGCCATTGGTGTTTCCATGGACCGGATGGATTTTCGCTTGGTACCGACAATTTTGGTCCCGAAAAAGAACGACATGACGAGCACGCGAAGCCTTTCTACTCTCGCTTGAACAACGATTCCATCGTAGTCGAGTCAATCCAAATATTTGATGATGGCAGCCAGGTCTTGTCGTTTGGAGAAGGATACTCCTTGACTATTCGAATGCCTGAAGCTGTATGTCGCTACAGCGAGCCATGGCGATTCATGCCCCGAGTCAATGACTTTCGCGGTCATTTGTGCCTCACAGAATTCGGAATGAAATGGGGGTTCAGACTAGCCGGCCTTCGCAAGACAAATGCTAAAGCACGTAACGAGAGACGCAAAGAGATCATATATCATCCTGGAATGCGGCTCAAAAAGAAGTTTAATCGGGCTGATCAAGCGGCAAAACGTCGCTCAATCCAAAATTAGTCGAACATTCAAGTTCTTCTACTCGCTTCGCTCAATCGACTCATCCGGTTCAGCCAACTGTTGTGGCAGCTATAGTGGATTGGCTTCACCGGCTTCTCTGTCCAGAGAAGCATTCGCCTATGGCGTGGCTAATTAGGCGTCGAACCTTCAACTTCAATGACTCCCATCTGTAGTTTTTCGCAAATCTCTTTTATATTAATTGCCACAGCGAATCCATTTCGAAGGACCCTTCGCGCGGGGATTCTAACTACCATCACTCCCTCGCTAGCAAGGTATAGGTCTCGAGTTCGATCCTGCTCAGCTTTTAGCCGATGGACATTTCCATCGATCTCAATTGCCAACTTCAGTTCAGAACAATAGAAATCCAAAATGTAACCTCCAAGAAGCCACTGGCGCTTGAACATAAATCCGATCTGGTCCTGCTTCAAGAAATTCCACAGCTTCACTTCTGGAAAGGTGCTGTTATTTCTCAAATATCTTGCTTGCTTCCTACTACCGGCCATTTCCCACCTCAATTTTAGCGAACAACCTCGAATGCAACAACAAACCTCCCCCAAGCATAATGCCTCCTTCCTTCCACTTGCCATTACTCACCACAAATTTAGGTACCAACCGCGACCTAATTCACAAACCTCGCCGAAGGCGAATGCTTCTCTGGACAGAGAAGCCGGTAAAGGAGGTACGACGGAACCGGATGAGTCGATCGAACGAAGTGAGTAATTTCCGAAGCCCCAGATGAGTCGATTGAGCGAAGCGAATAAAACAAATAAAGGACTGAGAGCTACCCATCAAATGCCTTCCCACCCCGAAACGTGTCCGGCCAGACGTTGTCATCTTTGCCTTCTTGAAAGAGCTCGACCTTCTGGAAGGCAATCTTCTCATCCGCCGTATCCTTCGCCTTCTCCAGTCCAGCCAGAAAGACCTTGTGCTTCCCAAACTTCTTGTTTACGGTGTCAATCGCCGAATTAAACGAAGACCGCTCGACTGTCGGATCAAAAAGGCTCGGAGTCACCTCTTCTGGCTTAAGCAAACCAGTAAAAACCACCCCAACCTGCAACGGTCGCTCAAATGTTCGCCCTTCCCACATCTCCAAAAAGGTCGCTGTCATCGTCACGGTATCTTGACTCGGAGCAAGAGCAGTGTGCGAGTCCCACGACTTCGACATCCCTTTGACGTAGATGCTCATGTGGGTTGCCCACAGTCCATTTGCCCGCAGACGAGCAGAAGCCTTATGAAGGAGCCTTAACAATACATCCCGACACCCTTTCTCGGTTCGATGCTCAGGAGCCAAGACATGCGAGTGACTGAGGGACTTGTCCACTTGATTGTCATCATTGCCTGGTTCACCCCGAAGGCGATGATAGAATCGCTCCCCAATAACGCCCCCAAAAGCGAGTCTAAGCTTCTGCTCAGATGCGAGGACAAGGTCCTTTCCGGTGAAGATTCCTGCTGCATTCAGTCGAATTTTGGTTCGCGTATTGATTCCGCAAAACTCGGTGAGTTTCAAGTCAAACAACCGGTCGGGTAAGTCGAAGTGCTGAAGAATAACCAGCCCATCTGGCTTCATCATGTCGGTCGCTAACTTGGCAAGAAAATGATTCGGCGCGACTCCAACCGATGAAGTGATGCACTCGCCGACTTGGTCCAAAATCGCATTCTTCATCCGATTCGCCAGCACTGTCGCTACTTCGGGCACTCCTTCCGTCGCCAAAAGACAAAACCGCATCTCGTCGATACTACAAACCTTGTCGATTGGCAAGACACTATCGCAGGCAACTTTGACCTTCTCATGAAATGCAACGTAAGCGGGATGGTTTCCGGTCATCAGAATGATTTCGGGACATCGCCGTTTTGCTTCGCCAACGTTAGTCCCGCATTTGATCCCGAACTTTTTCGCCTCGTATGAAGCCGCAATACAACTGGTCGAGTCCGCCATTGTCGGCACCACCGCTACCGGTTTCCCGCGCAACTTTGGGTCAAGCTGCTGCTCAACCGACGCGAAATAGCTATTGAGGTCCAAGAACATAGATCTCAACGGCAGTTTGCGTGGCGGTAGATATGTGTCTACCATACAATTATTATACGCAATCTTCTCCCGAATGTTTTGAAATCAGGTGATGGGATCGCGGAGATCGATACGGGCATTGTCTTGTCGAAAATGATGATACATCTAGGAGCATCTATGATGAAGGCTCCGCATTAAGATCTTTTTCTTGGGCTCGGTCGTTGGACCGAAGTTTTCTGAATTTCGCAATTTCAAACCCTATTGGATAAGGCTTGAATGCAGCGGTCTTTGGGTCTAGATTTGGGAATCTTGTTGATTGATACGCTCTCAGTGAATAAGCATTTATTATCCCTGCAACAAAATAGTCTTCGATTCCGCCCTTCAGTCTAAGAATGTCGCGTGCGTGAGCCTCTCTAAGTGGGCCCCGTATCCTTCCGTCTCCATATACTCGGTTGTTGCATTGAACAATATAGGCGTGAATATCCAGAGCTGATGCCTCGACGATCGTTGAAAACGAGCTGACATCCTTGTTCCATTCAATAACGAAAAGAGCATCGACGATCCCCCGGAAATTTGCTCTATACGAAATGTCCGTAAGATCACTGCAAATAACCACTCCAAATGAAAGGCCTTTGCCTATATAGACGATCGGATTGCTCGACTTCGCCGGAAGAACCGTTAGATTATTGTCAACCTTTCTTCTTAGCTCCACAGTTTCACCCCAAGCAGGAAACTTCTTCTGCTGTATAAGAGTGAACGATCCATATCCTTGTCCCAAGGCACTCGAAATCGCAGCACAGTTAATCAGCCACTTAGGATTTGACTTACTCTGCTCGTATTCAAGTCCAGCGATTACGGAGATTCCTGCATTTCCAAATGTGTTCGATACCAGCGGCAACCAGCGGATTGGCAACGATAACTCCGGTAGGACTGCGTAGTGCGGCCGCTTACGGCTTGAAATTATGGAATTCAAGAAAATTGCTAATCTGTTATATCGTGAAAGCGAATGCGACGGTGTACCCAAGGCAGCAGCCTTCCACTCTTGGTCTGTGGTCTCTAGGCTGGAGACTGCAACAATTGTATCTCTGGTACGTGCACCACCAACCCGAACAACTGCTGGACCATTCTTTGCAGATTCTGTTCTCGGCGATAATTGCGGCTTGATCCTTCGGCCGCAAAGTGCGGTACAAGCCATCCCGAATAGCGAAGTTTCAAATCCGTGATAAGTTTCAGTAGCCGGAAGGATGGTATAGAGTTTCTCTGGGGGGATCGCCCGTGATAACTCGTCTACTCGCATCGGGCGTGTTGGGAAAAAGAGACCTCGCCAATTCCCGCTCGATAACTTGCGAGAGAACGTCGATTTCTGCAAAAAGCTTGAGACCTCGCCAAAATGGTAAAGTTGCCGAACACTCATCGGGACTTGACTACTATCAAAACGCCGTCCTCGAATATACTGCAGCGATTCAGCCACGCGCGTACTGCTCCAGTCTGAGAGCCAAAATTGAGTAGCAATATCCCTTAGTTGTCTGACTCCTATGGATTTTGTCGTTGAACTCGAGTCCGGCAACAATGAAATCAATTCCGCGACAGACTTGTAATTCCGTGCGGCGTGAGCAGATTGAATCATGGCTTGTTCAATGAGCCTATAAAGCGTTTCGAAACTTCTTTCAATATCCGTTGGCGTACTATCAGTGTATTTTTCGATCAACGTCCTTAGCCGTTTTAATCGAATTAAGCATTGCTTAATATTCTCTACGTCTCCATGCTTGACCATCAAATTGAAAAATCTTGGTACGTAAGAGTAGAAGTCAAACAGAGATTGTGGAGTCAAAAGATGCTGGTGTAATAGTTTGCAAAGTATGTTTCGTTGCGCGGTCGTCGCTTCGTCGGGCAGGAGGCCACATACAATTTCGAATCTTCGCAAAACTTCAGCGAGTCCAGATCGACGCAACGTAAGTTCTTCAGCCTCGCGGAAGTTGGCTCCGAGCACCGATGGATCGCGAGATAACAATAAGACTTTGTCATACAACTCTGCCTCGGTATCATCTAACGTTGGCAGCAAACGGAACTCGCTGCTCTGTTTGGACATATGCTCCTTGATCGTATCTATGAGGGTGATCCCATAGTCATCTTTTAGCAAGAACACCCGCTCCTTTTCTGTTCCAAAGTAAATCGGGTGATCCTGAGCATACGGGAGAGTTAGCTTGAATCGCCCCTCTTCGAGGGATAACCATGAAAGTTGTGAACATAGCCATTCTTTCGCTTGGCTGGGGCTCTTAATGGAGATATCGTCAGGCACTTGTAGGCATAGAAATATGTCATCTACATATCTTCCGTAAAATATAGGAGACAACTGCTCGGAGAGCAAATTATCAAATGGCGCTAAGTAGGCGTTTGCAATGATACAAGAGGACCGCAGGCCAATCGGTATTCCCAGGTTTGGGTCCGGCAGATACTTAGTTCGCCAATCCTTTATAAGGTTCGCTATTGATTCCGTCAACGCGACGTCAACTGCGGTTGCTTCGTACGGAAAATGCTCTAGAAATGATTCGTTGTCGAGAAAATCTATATCAATACTGTTGTAGTAGGAGGAAATATCCAACGTAAATACGACGACGGTCTTTCCTTCTTCGAGTGCGCTTCTGGTTGAGTCGAGGCCGAGCTGTCGCCAAAGACCGTATTGTGAAACGTAACTTTTGAAAATTGCATGGGCGTGTAAATTAAGAGGCTCAACCTGATTTGAGCCCGATGGCAAATTGTAAAATCTTCTTCGCAATCGATTTGCAAATACGGTTTTGTTGCTAAGTAGCCGGTCTAGCTTCTCACCTGTCCGCATACACCAGAGAGTGTCTAGCAGCTGGACATTGACAGGTGAATCAATGATTTGCCGGAATGACGCACCGGCCCTCTTCTCTTTGTGCCTCTGCTTCCAAGTCGAAATATTATCGTAATGTGCAAAGTGACCCTGGCGCGAGTCCACGGAATTAGAAACAAGTGACTTTGGAATGGTTTGACATCGAGATTCTGGGATTTCACCAATGGCCTCATGATTCGCTTGGCTGAGCCAGTCAAAGGCCGAAGCTAGATTATTTGCAATCTCTTGCTCGTATTTTACGAACTTGAAGGATTGAGCGCATTGCTTGTCCTTATATGCTTCAAACTTGGCTTTTCTATAGGCAATCCATACTTCGCTCAAGGTTATCGGATTGCTTAGTAGTAGGTCGCCCATATAGTTTTGAGAGCCAATTGGTATCGTGGGGAGAATACCGTGGATTTGGTGTTGTTTTATCTAAGGTATTAATCGTCGAGCAAAATGTGGTTGAAGAAGGCAAGCTGGCAGCATGGTCGCTTCACGACTCTGCACCATGGGTCACAACCTGCTAAGATTTGTCTATGCGAGTCCTCGCCGTCGTCCTACTTCTCACCGCTGCTTGTCTTTCCTCCGCCCAAAAAGTTAGTCCGGATCGAACGAGCGCCCTCGAATGGCGAAACATCGGCCCCTTCCGCGGCGGACGAACGGTCGGAATTGACTGCGTGATCAGTCAGCCCAACATCTGGTACATCGGCGTCAATAATGGTGGAGTCTGGAAGTCCACCGACTACGGACACGTCTGGAAGCCAGTTTTCGACGATCAACCAACCGGCTCGGTAGGATGCCTCGCAATTGCCCAGTCAAAACCAGATACGGTTTATGTTGGGTCAGGCGAAGGACTTCACCGACCCGACCTCAGCGTCGGCGACGGAATCTACAAAACAACCGACGGAGGCAAGACCTGGACAAATACCGGACTAAAAGACGGTCTACAAGTCAGCGGGATCTCAGTTGACCCCAAAAACCCAGATCGGGTTTTTGTTGCCGTGATGGGACACCCATACGGACCAAACAAAACTCGGGGAGTCTACCGAACCCTAGACGGAGGCAAAAAATGGGAGCAAGTCCTATTCAAAGACGATCAAACCGGCGCCGCCGCAGTAGCCATTGATCCAGTCAATCCAAAAGTAATCTACGCCGACCTATGGGCATCAAGCGAAGCTCCCTGGGAAAACGGTGGATGGCAAGGCAAGACCAGTGGTCTCTTCAAATCAATTGATGGTGGATCTAGCTGGAAGCAACTTACCAAAGGTTTACCAACTGCAGAACAAGGACTCGGGCGAATTGGTTTTACCGTTTGCAAAGCAAATCCAAAGCGGATTTATGCAACGGTCGATGCGCCAACCGTTGGCGGAATTTTCCGCAGTGACGACGCTGGCGAGAGCTGGATTCGAACCAATACTGAACCCCGGGTTTGGGGTCGAGGAAGCGACTTTGCTGAAGTCCGAGTTGACCCGACCAACCCCGACATAGTGTATGCCGCAAATACCTCTACCTATCGTTCTACCGATAAAGGCGTGACGTTTGAGTGCATCAAAGGCGCACCCGGCGGAGACGACTATCACACCATTTTCATTCACCCCACCCAGCCACAAATCATTGGGCTCGCTGCCGATCAAGGGGCCACGATCAGTGTTAATGGTGGTGAGACTTGGAGCAGTTGGTACAACCAACCGACCGCCCAGTTCTACCATGTCTCAACCGACAATCGATTCCCTTATTGGGTGTACGGCGGTCAGCAAGAGAGTGGATCGGCCGGAGTCGCGAGTCGAGGACGAAATGGTGGAATCACCTTCCGAGATTGGCACCCCGTAGGTGCCGAAGAGTACGCCTACGTTGCGCCAGATCCATTGAACCCAGACTTGGTCTATGGTAACAAGGGAACACGTTTCAGCCACAAGACGGGCAAAGTTGAAAATATTCGTCCCAAATTTGAAGGGATGAGATTCCTTCGTTCAATGCCGATGTTGTTCTCTCAAGCCGATCCTCATGTCCTGTTTCAGGCGGCAAATTTCTTAATGAAAACCACCGATGGCGGCAACAATTGGACCAAGATAAGCCCGGATCTCTCCCGCGAAACGTGGGATATCCCAGAAGCGTTTTCGGTCGGCGCCGAAACTGGAAAAACGATGAATCGGCGAGGCGTCATTTACTCGGTTGGACCTTCGCCAATCGATGTGAATATCATCTGGTGCGGAACCGACGATGGACTCGTTTGGGTGACCCAAGATGGAGGTGCTAACTGGTCCAATGTGACGCCGCCCGAAATGACCAGCTGGAGCAAAGTTTCGCAGATCGATGCCGGTCACTTTGCCAAAGGCGTCGCCTATGTATCGGTTAATCGCCTTCGTTGCGATGACATGAAGCCTTACATTTATAAGACCGACGACTTCGGTAAGTCTTGGACACTCATCGTAAATGGCATGGACAATTCACCCGTGAACGCGGTTCGTGAAGATCCCAAAAAGCCTGGGCTCCTATTCGCCGCGACAGAGACTAAGGTGTGCTTCTCGGCAGACGACGGGGCAAATTGGAACTCGATACGTACCAACATGCCGGCGACGTCCATCCGAGACCTCGTGATTCATGAAGACGACTTGGTCATCGGCACCCACGGTCGAGGCTTTTGGATCATGGACTCGTTCAACATGCTTCGAAACCTGGATGAAGTACTTGCCAAGCCACCGGTTGCCTACCAAGTTGAATGGAACGTCTATACCGACACCCCTCTTCCTCCCGAAGAACCGATGGGCAAGAATCCGCCCGATGGCGTTGCTTTGGACTACTACTTAGCCAGCGGAGCCAAGTCAGTCTCGATCGAAATCGTCAAAGACAAGGGCGAAGTAGTTCGAAAGGTCACGAGCGATGACAAACTAACCCCGATCGATCCGAAGAAAATCACGGTTGACCCGCGTTGGGCTATGCCTCCCCGACCGCTAATGGCGACAAAGGGCTCACATCGGTTCATCTGGGATTTGCGAACAGAAGGCAATCCGGTTGGATTAGGAATGACGGCAATTTGGCTTTCGACGCCGACTAAGCGAGGCGTCTTCGTTCCACCGGGAGTGTATACCGTCAAGCTAACGGTTGATGGAAAGGTTCACGAGCAACCGATCGAAATCCGCCCTGATCCTGAAAGTAAGGTCAAGAGTCCGAAATAGGGCGGAAATGACGACGAAAACCCATTGATTCTGGCGAATGAAAGGGAAGTATTGAAGGGAGAAGGTACGAAAAGTGAATCCAATAAGGAAGGCGTGTCGAGGATTTGGAAGTTTGTTAATGATGTTGGCTTCCGGGAAGGGCTTTTCCGGAGACGCCGACCAGAAAATTGAGAACGATGAGCTAATTGGTCTCCAGGGTATTGGTGCCCCCATGTCAAAGTTGCTTGTAGCAATCGTTAGCCAAGCCATATCTGACAACTGTTCTGTGGTCAGTTTTGTTCACCAACCAAATGAACCTAAATTTTACGTGAATTTTTGGTCAAGCCTGGACGGAATCGAGCCATCAGGAGAGAAACGCGAAGCGATGACCATTCCCTCGGATTTAGCGACTGCCCTCTTTTCTCATGCCTTATGGTCTTTAAACCATCAAGACCCTCGCTACGAGAAAGTTCGCGGTTTTCTCTTTTTTGACAGCCCGAACGAGAAACTAGCTACTTGGCCCGACGACCTGCCGTGTTGTCGATGCTGGCTCCGCGATCCTAAAGATGTTGCTAGTATGGTGATACAAATCGTTCATTAAGACACTTAGATTGCCTGGTTGTGTCAACAATGGACCAGTTACCAAAGTAACAGGGCAATACCAACAATCCGCAACCTGACCGAAACTTCGACTAATAGGTGCGGAGGCGAAGAACGAAGTTCTAAAGCTTCTTTCCTCCCTAAAAACGCCTCCTTTCTCGTCAGAAACCTTATGCCGGGTTTTTGCTACTGTTTCTTCGTCGTAGCAGGAATAGTATCCCAGCAGTCACTCCAAGCACCGATGTTGGCTCTGGCACTGCGGCATAAAACTTAAATCCATTTACTCCGTTGTAGGTACCCAATCCGGTCACATAGGCAACACCGTTGACATCTTCGATCAAATCGACTTGATTCAGGCTATCCCAATTCGTTAGGTCGGCTCCGTTCGTCATCAAAAGTGACTTTAGATCCCTTGAGCCAATTTGCGGACTGTAGACCCAAGCGTAATTCGTGATTCCCACTTTCACTGATCCGGCGACAAGGTCGAAAGTCGGAGATTCGACGATTTGATTCGAGTTTTTGTCGATTTGAACTCCGTTGACAATACCCATATCATGAAATCCCGTAACGTCATCCCAGAAATACATTTTGGATGCACTTGTCACCAGCATCTTCGATGCATCTTTACTGGTCTCGTACACGGACAGCACACTACCATCGAGTTGCCCCATGTCAGTCAAAACGTTGTTTCCCGTGACCCGATAAAGCTTTTGCTGATTGCTGGTACTCACTGTTTTATAAAGGAGGACGGTGAGGTCTTCGCTGCCGCCAGCATACGTAATCGCACTCATGTTTGTGAAGCCAATATTGACAAGACCCGTTGGCTTGCTCCATCGAACGGCAATTGGATTACCGAATAAGGTTGCCGCCGTAATTCCGACTAGGCTGTTGCCGTCTAAGGCATATTTGTTCGCGGTCAAATTTCCACTCCCCAAGCTTCCTATGTCGGTGTACCCACCAGAATCTGACCAGTGAAAAGTGCGATAGCCGCTGGACGGCTCTAGGGTCCCAAATCCGCTGGTTGCAGAAGCATTCATAAATGCAAATGATGAAGCTGCAAATGCAGAAGAAGTGACGTCTTGCATTCCACCCGCTGCAGTCCATCGAAAAGCTTGAGATGATCCGTTTGCCTTGTTACTTCGCCCAAACGCAACAGTACCGTCGGTATTCGTATATTGGACTTCGGCAGTCAAACCGCCCAGAGTTCCAATATCTTGAACTGGGCTTCCGGCAACTCCGTCCCATCGCACCGCATGAGCCGCTGATCCATTAATGGATTGACCAAAAGTTGTCACCCAATTTCCGGCCAGCAAGTTGGCCTGGACTTGGAAACCTCCAGCGACATTGCCAGACCGAACCAAGGATGATCCGTCATAGCGAGCAAAGATGTCTGCCGCTCCAGCATGACGATCGGTAGTGACCACGGTCGTTCGATCTGTGTTGTAGAGAGCGTATGACCAGGTTTCGGTGTATGGGACCATGCCAGAACCAGCTGTCCATCTGAATCCTGTTTGAACTGAAGAACCTGGCATGTTGCTTCCGCCGAAAATGACAGAGCCATCCTTTGACATCGTTCCCATGCCACTTCCCTGAGAACCAAAAGTTCCCAGATCTTGTGTTCCGCCAGCCCTTGTCCACCGGACCGCGCGATTTGAACTTGTGGCAGCCGAGTACGCCGAATCTAGCCCGATTACCGACCAATCATCGCTAACGAGTACAGGAGCATAACGCCCGAACCGCGGATTAAAATAAGAGGTTGTAATTCGCCAATCGAGATCAAGCTTCGCGATATAACCAATCTGTGCTTGCGTTACCGCAACCGATGTAAATAAGATAACAAGTCCGAAAAATAGTTTCTTTCTCAAGATAAGGGCCCCTGGCAATTATATCATTACTTGGAAGCACGCATATAAGATTAAATCCACGCAAATTTGCTAGTTGCATGGGCTAACTTTGGGCGGATTAATCAATTATCGATTCGAGCAGGTTTCCACCAATGCCTGAGCCTAATCCAAACTCTCCGGGCACAGGAACAAGCCATCGAGAAGGTTTTGGAAACTGTTGCTGCGTCCGTGCTAGGTGCCAGGATTCAACGGGCGAGGATGGCTCAGCAACTCTCCGCACGTGAGGTTGCCACCCAGGCCGGGTTGAGTAAGAACTCAGTTGCCCGGCTGGAACAAGGAGAAGAGGTCCGGCCAATGACAATTCTGAAGGTGTGCAGTGTATTGGGCTTGCACATCGAACGTCTCGCTTTGCCCGAGGACGATTCGCTGGCCAAAGTTCACCGGCTTGAAGACGATTGTTGGTTTGATATGATTGATTTCGGGGCTGGTCCAATTTCCGGACACCAAGGAAGACTCACCCCTGAACAGCGCAAGGAACTGGTCGATAGCGGCAAACTCTACCCCTTGCTGATGCTCAAAAGCAGTCTCACTGATGGGAAAATACTGCCGTCAATTCTTGAACTTCACAATGCAAGCCCTCTTAGATCACACCCTGGCGAGGAGTTCGTGTTCGTTCTATCTGGCATAGCGAAAATCCAAGTTGGTCATCAGACTTACACCCTAAAGAAAGGTGAAAGTATGATTTTTGGGCGAGTGAACCGCACTCTTACGCGCCGTGTGGAGAGAATCCCGCTTTAGTATTATCCGTCCGGGTAAATCCCTGAACGCAAGACCAAATTTGGGAACCTGCAGAGCCAAGCTTCTCCGAAATCTACTGTTAGGTGGGTCTCTTAGTTTGCCTCACTTAACACCTGGAATTTGGGAGAAATCTTGATACGACTATAAACTCAAATCATAAGTCCTTCGGCCAGTTTTTCTTCAGTCCTAAGGAAGGCGTCGGGGGTACGAGTCCCTCCGAGGTCGCCATGGCAATACTGGCAGCTTCTGGCTCCGTACGAGGAGGCCATGAGCCGTTCGGGACGAGAAATCCACTCCGCCGAGCGGAGTCAGAGAACTGCACGTCGTGAATTTGGGAGTCACTCAGGGGGCGTTACAGTTTGTACGATCCATACCGCATAGAGGGGTTATGGATCGTTCCGCAGACATCGCTTACATCTTCTAGGCCCAAAGGGGGTTGCCGAGTATTGCCGCCAACTATTCATTCCTTTCAAGCACCTTTAATCCCTGTGTGCACTTGCGAGAATACGTACGGGTAAAGTGATCAAACAGGGTAGCCCGACGCCTGCATCCTAACTCTTATGGCAGACGCACCATCACAGTTTGTTGAACGTTACCGCACGCTTGGGCTGACAGGCGGCCCGATGACCCGGGTTGAGATTGATCGACTCGAGATTCATCTTGGGTTACCGATTCCTGGGGCGTACCGTGCATACCTCGGCATTGCAGGTACTTCACCACCGTTGGAACTTGTAGGTTCGGATTGCCACGGCCAATATTTGTTTGAAATGCGTCAAGGGGCTATCGAGTTGCTCCAGGAAATGGGGGACCCGTTTACCCTACCTGATGATGCAATTGTTTTCCTAATGCACCAAGGCTACCAATTCTTCTACTTCCACGCAGATGGTACTAACGAAGATCCGCCTGTGTACTATTGCTTCGAAGATCGAAATACGGTTGAGCGCCCTTATGAGCATTTCTCAGATTGGGTTGCAGCAATCGCGTGAACACAGCAACGAACTACAACTAGTGCTTCCAGAATGGGAAGTGTCTGGTAACCGCTAGATGGTTGCGATCGCTTAAGACCCCGGCGGATCCATTTTCAGGTTGATCGAAAACTGGACTGTGCATTCATTACACGCTACCGACACGGATGGAACGAAGATAAGGTTCTCCAGTGTGCTCGGAACTCAGACCGAATCCAATGACATTCTGCGCAGAAGCAAGCGACCCGATGAGGTCTCTAAGAATGTGCTTGACCCGGAACTCGGCTTGAGTTTGATGCGTTCCAGGTGGAGTATGTTGAATTCGCTCATCGCTTGTCTGTTCTTGCCAGTCCTTCAGGCACCGCTGAGAAGTCCGCTCGAGTCGGCCAGGCAAGCGGCTCCGGCTGTCCAGGAGTCGCGAATTTCCTCCAAGAGTCTGATCAGTGGCTGGTCCTCCGAGGAGTTCGCCCTGCCGCCGGGCTTTGCGCCTAGTTTGCCTGTCGGAACAGAATCATTGAGATTCGCGCCAGGTTGGAACAAACCCGAGGCTGAGGGTTTTTGGTCATATGCGTTTGTGATGCGGATTGAAGAGCCCAAGCCCGACGCCGAGCGGGTTGACTTGCTTCTGGAGACGTACTACAACGGCTTACTGAAGATGTTTGCCGAAGGCAAGCACGATGTCGGCGCCGCGCCTGCACGTGTGGAGCTCAAGCAAGTTGCCGCCGGTCGTTACGTGGCGACGATGCGAACTATCGACGCTTTTGCTACGTTCAAACCGATCGAGATTCGGATACTCGTTGACACCGTCGCCGTTAGCCCGACGAGATCCTCGCTTCGTATTCAGTTGAGTCCGCAGCCGGCGAGCCATCCTATCTGGAAGTCGCTTGATGCGGCAATCAAAGATATTCTCGCTGAAAATGAGAAGCAAGAACCGAACCTCTCCCCTCAAGAACGGAGTTTCCTCGAGGTAAAGATCAGAGAGCATCTCAAACTCCTTGCAGGTGCAAGCCTAAGCAGCACAGATATTGCCCGTGTTACAGAACTCGACTTGAGTCAAGGTCCTATAAGTGATGCTGGCGTCAAATGGCTAGCCAATCCCGCCACCGGTTTAAAGTCATTGACTGTGCTAAACCTCCAAACCACGAAGGTGACCGACGCAGGAATCGCTGCACTATCAAGCGTAAACTCAGGGTTGAAGCAGCTCAAAACACTATTGCTCGCTTCAACTGGCGTGACCGACGAAAGTTTAAGGAGAATCTCGGCGTCGAACACGAGCCTTCAAAGTTTGACGTCTCTCGACTTTCGTAGCACGGTCGTGACAAATTCGGGAGTGACCGCATTATCGCGAACGGATACAGGCGTTAAGAGTCTCGTAACACTTGATTTGAGTTTCACGAAAGTCACAGACGACGGAATTTTGCAACTAGCCAGATCTGGTACCGGAGTCAATAAAATCGCGACACTTGGCCTGGCCAGTACTCGAGTCGCTGATCGAGCCTTACGACAACTGGCTAGCAAAGAATCTGGCCTCAAAGAACTGAAAACACTAAACCTCGCTTTCACACAGGTGACAGATGCTGGAGTCCGAGCCGCATCATCACCCTCATCCGGACTAAAGGGCCTTCACGCCCTTTTCTTCTACGGAACCCGGCTGACTAATTCAGGAGTTAAGGAACTTGCGCGGGCTGACTCTTGCTTCAGATCGTTGGCAATCCTAGACATTGGTGGAACAACTGTGAGCGACATTGGGTTGAAATACTTGGCCCAGCCAGAAACAGGGCTTAAATCCTTGGCACAACTGCATGTTCGAGACACGAAAGTTTCGAATATCGGAGCGCAGGCTGTGAAGGCACGGTTTCCAGGGATTGAGATACGACTCTAATCCAGAGGCTTTTGCCCTCTTTTTCTTAAGCCCTAAGGAGGGTGCTGAGGGTTCGACTAAGATTTTGAACCGGGAATTGAAAACTCTTCGGGCCGTTAGGATCGAACCTGGTAACTGCCGCCGCCTAAAGCTCCCCTCCAAAGCCAGGCGTATGTTATCATCATCACGGGAGGATATCTCTAAACTTGACACAAGAGGACAGCACATAAGGATGAACAGTCAAGCAACCGATCAGCCAACCAACCTTCTATGGAAAATTCAATTATTTGGTGGACCAATTCTTCACTCGGCAAATGGAGTTCGACAATCGCAGTTCCGATCCAAAAAGGTTGAAGCCCTTCTTTGCTACCTAGCTATTCATCACGAAAAGCCTTGCTCTCGAGATGCCCTTATCGAAGCATTGTGGCCCGATGAGATTGATCAAAAACCGCTCGCAAATCGCTTCCGGGTTACGCTCGCTTCTCTCCGGAAACAACTCGAACCCCCCGGCTTCCCGTTCGGCTCGGTACTCGATACTTCTGTCTCATCTTGTATCGCTCTCCGTAAAGGCGCAACAAGTTGCGACCTAATAGAATTCGAAACCGAATTTGCCAACAGCAATTTCCAAACAGCAGCGTCAATTATGCAAGCGCCGCTCCTGCC
>JAYVHY010000260.1:0-7951 GCA_043770615.1 Armatimonadota bacterium
CCAAAGACCGGACTGGTCACAATGCATTCGGGCAATGTCAGCGGCTATGATCCAGAATCAGGCAAGGTTGTGATCAAGCCAAGCGGGATGGACTATGAAGCTATCACACCAGAGAACTTGGTCGAAGTCGACTTTGCTACTGGCGAAGTTTATTCTGGGCAGGCAAAACCAAGCGTTGACCTTACGCACCACCTTTATATGTACCGTCACGATCCTTCGATCAGATCGGTAGTGCATACCCATAGTAACTATGCCACCGCGTTCTCGGCTTGCCAAAAGCCCATTCCGTGCGTGTTAACCGCCATCTCGGACGAGTTTGGCGGCTCTATTCCTTGTACTCCCTACATTGACAACGAGTTCGACCATATTGGCGAAGCAATTATGGAATTTCGTGGCCGGGGACCTGCGATCCTGATTGGCAACCACGGAGTCTTCTCCTGGGGACTCTCGGTAGCAGCGGCGCTTAAGGCGGCGGTAATGGTTGAAGATGTCGCCAAAACCGTACACCTCGCTACCCAACTCGGAACCGTCATTCCGATCGATCAACGGGAAGTCGATAAGTGGTGGAATCGGTACCACACGACTTATGGGCAGTGAAGAAGGTCAGCAGTCTTCAGTTGACAGTTTGCAGAAAGATGGAGAAGATTTACTCTCCTGCTCCTTTAATCTCTGCCTTCGGATGATACAACTTGTTCTTCAAGTCATCCATGATCGTGTAAACCGCTGGGATTACGTAAAGGGTCAGAATCGTCGAAGTCGCAAGACCACCCATGACTGCCGTGGCAAGAGGAACGTAAAGCTCAGACCCAGCGCCGATGCCCAATGCAAGAGGTGCCATTCCCAAAATTGCGCATAGACTCGTCATCAGAATTGGTCGAAGCCGCGTAGGGCCTGCGGTCAAAATTGCTTCGTTACGTTCCATGCCAGAATCGCGAAGTTGATTCGTATAGGTGACCAAAAGAATCCCGTTTTTAACCGAGATTCCCACTAACATCAGCAACCCAATGAATGCGGTCAACCCAAACGCTCGATCGGTCAAAAATAACGCTAACACGAAGCCAATCGCACACAGAGGCACTGAAAAGAGCACTACCAGTGGATAGATGAACGACTCGAATTGCGCGGCAAGCATCATATAGATCAAGGCAATGGCAAGCACAATCGCCAACCCGAGGCCGGCATATTCCCGTTCTTTTTGAAGTTGCTGTACACCCAAAGAATAGTACGTCCCCAGTGGCATTTCAACCTTCTTCAGCGCCTTCATGACGTCATCTTGGACTTCACTTTGCGATCGATCCAAAATGTTTCCGCCAACGGTGATGACTCGCTGTCGATTTTGACGGGAAATTTGGTTCGGTCCCAGTCCATACTCCGCACTTGCCACTTGTCCCAGCAGAATCGTAACCCCGGCTTTGGTGACAACGGGTAGGTTTTCAAGTTGTTCAACCGACTGACGCATTTCACGGGGAACTTGTACATAGATGGGATATTGAAAGCCTTTGTCTTGGTAGTAGGTCGAAATCTTTCCGCTAGTACTACTTGAGATCACGGAAGCTACATCGGAGAACGACACGCCAAGCATCGAAGCTTTTTGGCGATCAATCTTCCACTGAATTTCCGGGTTCGTATCCTGAGTATTGAGGTCAACGTTTTGTAAGCCCGGAACGTCGCTCATCGCCTTTTGAATCAACCGAGCGGCAAGCGTCATTTGTTCAAGATCTTGACCATAAACATCAATTCCGAATCCTGAGTTATTGCCGAGGATTTGTTGAACGACGTCGAGTGGGGATATCTGGGCTCGAACGCCAGGAATGGCTCCCATGCTCTTTTGAAGTCGTTTGATAACATCACCGGTTGATAATTTGCGATTAAGTTTGAGCTGAACGGCTGCCGAACCGTCGCTTGGCCCTCCACCGCCACCACCCCGCAATCCTACACTAGCCCCGGCACCAGAAACAAAACTCTCGACATCTGGGTCCGCTGCTAAGATCTTCTCCATCTGCTTGACCGTTTCATTGGTAACCGTGACTGGAGTACCTATGGGCAAACGCAAACGAACGTTAACATTGCCACTATCGCTTTGAGGGAAGTTTTCTTTGCCTACCATTGGCCAAAGTAAAGCTGCACCAACAACGCTTAGCCCCCCGATGAATAGAACGGCGTTTCGTCGTTTGATTGCCCATACCAAGCCACGACGATAGGAGCTATCCATGCGATGGAGAACCCTGCCAGCCCAATCCATCAACTTTGTGAGCGCCGTGATGCGCTTATGGGGGTGGTTTTCTGGATCAGCCTCTTCGAGGACTTCTTCTTCGCTGATCATTCGCGATGTGAGCATAGGAACGATGCTGGTAGCGTCAAGCAAAGAAATTGCGAGGGAGAAGATGATAACGAGGGCGAATTGGGTGAAGATTTGCCCAGACTGCCCTTTGATCAGGAGTAATGGAATGAACACGATCATGATCGTGAACGTCGATGCGAAGACGGCAGAAAGAATTTCCTGAGTGCCAGAAATCGCGGCTTGGACTCGGTTTTCCTTGCCTCGCTCAATGTGACGATAGATATTTTCAAGCACAACGATTGCGTCGTCTACAATAAGGCCCGATGCCAATGCCAAGCCGCTGAGTGAAATCGTATTGAGGGTAAATCCGCAGAAGTAGAGCAGGCTGAAAGTTGAGACAATCGAGATCGGAATGGAGAGCGCAACGACGAACGTGCTCTTCAAGTTCCGAAGGAAGAACGTGATAACGATGACTGCCAATACCGCACCAATAATCGCCGTATGCTTGAGGTCTTCAATTGAATTCGTGATGAATCTGGCTTGGTTATAGACTTTTCCAAAGTGCAGACTTGGGTCTCGTTGTTCAATGTCCGCTAACACCTTTTCAACTTTGTCAGAGGTTTCAACTGTGTTCGCATCACTCTGCTTGGTGATGTTCATCATCACCGCAGGCTCTCCATTAAGACGAGTGTACGAAAGCACGTCTTGACTGGCATCGCGTACATTTGCGACTTCCGAGAGAGTCACCAGATTGCCGTTAAAGTTGCCGATTGGCATCTGGCGAAGTTCGTCAATACTCTTGAAATAGCCGATGGAACGCAAGCTATATTGAGTCTTGCCTTGAATCGCAGTTCCTGCAGGAAGGCTGATATTCTCTTGGCTGATCTTGGTTGATAGTTCGGCTATTGAGATCTTGCGAGTTTTGAGCTTTTCTGGATCGACTTCAACGATGATGGCTCGGTCTTGTCCGCCCGAGATATTGATAGCGGCAACGCCTCCGGCGGCTTCTATCTGAGGGCTAATTTCATTGATGAGCCGAGTACGAAGTTTGATGAGGTCGTTGCCTTCGGCGGTAACGCCGTAAAGCAAAATCGGGGTAGTAGAAGGGTCAAACTTGAAGACCGAGGGTGGTGAGATGTTTGGATCGTTGGGGAATCGTCCCTGCGCCCGCTGAACCATCTGCATGACGTCAATGGTTGCCTTGTCAACATCAACTCCGTACTCAAGCTGAACTCGAACAAAGGAACTGCCTTGTGACGAGTTCGAAGTGACCATGTAGAGTCCCTTCAAAGAGCCAACTGCTTGCTCGATCGGGCGCGTAATTTGGGCCTCCATTTCTTCCGGTGAAGTGTTGGGCCAGTTAACGCTTATTGCAACAATCGGAACGTCAATTTTTGGGAGAAGATCAACGGTTAGCCGTTGAAGACAGATGAATCCAAGGACAACGAGACTCAGGATTCGCATCGTAACCGCGACCGGGCGAGTTACGGCAAACTTAGCGAGGTTCACGGCTTTCCTTTTCCTTCGCCTTTTTCACTTTCTTTGCCTTTTCCTTTTCCGGCATCTTTCGGATCAACGACTTTGACTTCTTTTCCTTCTTTCAGGGCGTCGTATGTAAGGGTGACCACTTTATCGCCAGCAGCAATTCCCTCAGTGATCTCAATCACCTTTTCGTCCGAAACTCCAAGCTTGACCAGCCTCATTTCGATTTTATTGTCTTTGTTAACCACTGCAATCGATGGGATCTTTCCGGTGTAATGGACCGCTTCCTTCGGAACTGAAACATCAACTTTCTTGGCGTCAGTTGAGAAATTAATCTTGCCAAACAGTCCGGGTCGAAGGGCACGGTCGGCATTTTCTATTCGAATTTTTAAGGTGATTTGTCTGCTCTGAGGATCTGCGGACGGGTTGATGTTGGTTATTGCGCCTTGTACTTCCTTGCCACCGGTTCCTTCCATGGCGATTTTAGCAATCTGACCAACTCGAACTTTATCTCCTAGTTCAACCGGAATCGAAGAAACAAAGAAGAGCCAATCCAAAGATTGAATGACCAATACAGCTTGACCTGGCGATGCAAGCGCACCTTCATCTGCATTCCTCGCGGTAATGACTCCGTTGATGGAGCTTTTGAGGTCGGTTTCTCCTAATAGAGTTTGAGCTTGATTCACTTGGGCTTGGGCGACCGAAACTGCGGCTGCGAGAGCTTTGATGTTCTCTTGATATGCCGGATTCATTGCTTTGTTCGCTGTTGCAACCCTGAGAGATGATTTACCTTGATTGACTTTCGCTTGGGAAGCGGCAACATCGGCTTTGGCTTTTGCCTTGGCAATCTCAAGTTGAGCTTTGGCTTGTGCAAGTTGGGTGACGGCGGTCTTGTTGGCTTGCTTGGCTGAGCTTAGCAGAGCGATTGCGATTTGGATTTGCTTGTCTTGAACGTCCAAAGCAGTCAGCGAATCGTCATATTCTCGTTCGGCGATATAGCCCTTATCAACCAGCTCTTTGTTGCGATCAACCTTCCCTTGTAAGTTTTTTCGGGTAGCACGTTCTTTTTCGAGGGTTGCTTCGGCAGTAGTTATCGATGATTGGGTGGCAAACACTCGAGAGTTTGCATCCGAAATCGCTCCAGTTAAGGTGGTTAATGTTGAATCAACTGTTCGTTTGGTTTGGGTAAGTTCGGCTTCCAGGTTGGCAACCGAAGCGGTCTGCTGGTCAATTTGACCTTTTACTCCTGCCGAGTTCGGGGCGGACTCGATGCGTGCTTGAGCCAATCTGGCTTGAGCTTGGGCTAAGTTTGCTTGTGCTTGAGAAAGGCCGGTTTGGGCAGTAGCTGGATCGATTTTGACCAAAACTTGTCCGGCGGTCACTGCGTCACCTTCGCGAACTGTGATGCTTTCGATCTTGCCAGAAATCCGGCTCGTAAGCTGGACCTTAAAGGGAGAATCTAGGTTTCCGGCTGCGGCAATGTTGCCCGATATGATTGCGGGGCCGGCGGTGCCCACCTGAACTGAGGAGGCACGCTTTGACGCCATTCCAGCCTTCATTTGCTGATCATTGCCTGATTTTGACTTGATGCGCCAGCCTATGAGCCCGCCCAAAATGGCAATAGGAAGAACAATCAGAACGGCTTTCTTAAACATACGAATTCGAGGCTGCTCGAACCCTCATTGTACTACGCTCGAACCGATGCTAAGTTCAGCCGAAATGAACCTAGCACAATCACTTGCGAGGCTTCAATCCGAATCTCGGAGCCGGTGTCGCAATGTTTCGACCCTTGATTGACTTCCAAAGGATGTCATTCAAGTCTTCATCGATATCGCTTTCTTCCGAAAACCTCGGAATTCGCTCGCTATCTTTAGATCGGTATGCGGCTTTTACATTGACTTCGCAAACGATATCTCGGCTTGGTTTGATTGCCGTGTAAGGCTCGGCATTTACCAATTGAGAACCGAACACCGCCATCGGAGTGGCGACCGCATCATATTGCGACATTGGCGGCATCCCAAGCAAGAGTTCCATGGTTCGGAGCATCGAATCGGTGTTGTAGAAAGTGCTGTCAACCTTTCCGCGTTGAATGTATGGTGAAATTACATATGCGGTTGATCGGTGGGCATCGACATGGTCGATACCTGCCTGGGCATCGTCTTCGAGAATACAGATCGCGGTCTCCTTCCAGAAAGGGCTATTCGACACGGCTTCTATAAGTCTTCCGACTGCGTAATCGTTATCGGCAACCATGCTCGAAGGCGTCGGTACTCCTGCTCTCGTTCCCATTGTGTGATCGTTGCCAAGTCGAATACTTTGGAATCGAGGCATGACTCCAGACTTAACAAAGCCATCGAATTCATTTTTCCACTCATCGAATCGGTTGGTCGCCTTGTTGGCTCCATATTCTTTCAACTGTCCCTTGTACGAAAAACCGTATTCCTTGTAGATCGGTGAATCGGCGTACATCGTGTCGTAGTGCCGATAACTAGAATTGTTGTTATTCCTGAGAACTTTGACGTTTGGTTGGCTGTCCCTTGCTCCCGCAAACTCAGAGTTTCGTTTGTCAGTTGGGTCGATGAATTGGGTGTACATCCCATAATTTCGGAATGTGACCTTGTTTCGTTCGCAAAGCTCCCAAATGTAACCGGCGGCAGGTTTGGCGACATTTGTCATGCCCGAAAGTTCGACAGCCTCTCCGTTATTTTGTCCTTCTGTGTCGTAGCTCCGACCCCGACCGGAGTAGTTGTAAGGCGTGTTTCGAGAACCGTAAGGACTAGTCATCCCGCTAATCGACCATTGCCATCCGTCTTGGCTCACCTCCGCGCAAACGTGGAAATTGTCAAACAATACAAACCGTTCAGCAAGGGCATGCTGATTTGGGCTTACCTTACGAGGGAAAAGGGTGAGACTTGGATCGCCGTTGCCTTGGGGAAGATCGCCAAGTACATTGTCATACGTTCGGTTTTCTTTGACAACATAGATCACGTACTTGATGCCCGGGTTTTTCAGATCGTTCGATTTAGCTGAGTTTAGACCTGGCTTTATTCGATTATTAGATAAGACCTGCAATGTAGACTTTCGCAAACTAGCTGCGTTTGGGGTCATTTGGTGGGTTACTGTTCCGGCAATGATGTCCTGAATGTAGGTTCCTTTGTCTTCAACTGGCTTGCCGTTCGGATTTTTGGATTGGACGCCTTTGGCTGATGCGACCAACAGATGTCCTCCTTTTTGAATGACGCTAGTTGGCAACCACCCAGTTGGCGAGTAGCCGATCAGGCTCCGCTTGGCAAGGTCGATCACTCCAATGGCTTGCATGTCACCAAGCGTCACGTAGAGCTGTTTCTCGTCATCCGATAGGCATAAGCCAAGGGGACCTGCACCTGGCAATCCTCGAAGTTCGGCAGGTCTTACTGAAATGGTGTCGGTTACTTTGTCAGTATTGGTGTCTATCACACTGACTGTATCGCTACCACTGTTGGCAACAAACAGTTTCGTCTGCGTTCGGTTAAATATCATGCCAACCGGAGCATTTCCGGTTCGAATGGACTTTGAAACGATATGATTCTTCAAATCAACAACGTCAACAACTCCATCCCGTTCTGAACCAATGTATGCCTTATTGTCCGCGCCAGGCCCTCTTGTTGCGTAAGCGCATGCCAATGGAAAGCCCGAAACTGGTACTTCAAAAATGGAAGCGCCAGTTTCAGAGTCGTAGACTGTCACCGACCCTGTGTAGTTGGTGACCTTACTCGTCTGGTTATTGACTACGAGAAGTCGAGAACCGTTTGAATTGAAGCCAAGGCCCGCGAAATGGTAGGGAAGTTTTCTACCGGTCGGCAATGTGCCGGCAATCGGAGTCCCAATCTCAGAAATCTTCCCATCGATTACGCTATACGAGCTGACTTTGTCTTGAGCCCCCCGCGATACAAACACGTTTCCGGTTTTTGGATGGATGGCAATTCCAAAATACAGCCCGTCCTTGTTTGGATTGTTCTTGGAAGTCTTATAGTCAAATTGACTGGTTACCGCACCCGTCTTGACATCCACCACCGAAAGCGCTTGTCGATACCCACTTGTTGTTACAATTGCATAGTTTCCGTCGTTGGTCGAAACCATATTGAGGGGATAGCTACCAACTTCAACGTGAGTGCCTTCCGGGCTAATGTACTTGCCAATCGGCAACAT
>JAYVHY010000261.1:0-19310 GCA_043770615.1 Armatimonadota bacterium
CGTCGACGATTAGTTGGGTCCACGATGGACATGATTCGAGTTTCGATTTGCGATTGTTTCATGAGTGATACTCCGATAGTTGAAAGGGGTTGGCGTTGATGGCCAAACTCGGTGGCGATTTTAAGAAGCTCTGCTGCGTAGGCAACTGGCGAAATTCCAGAGCGGATGGCTGCGTCGTCGGCCGCCATTTCGGCGTCTGCCCGGAGACGCTTGGCCGCGAGCCATACAAGTGGGTTAAACCAGTAGACCGCGCAAATCCCGAGGGCTAGCAGTTGGCTTAAGCTATCCAGCCGCCTCACATGGGCAAATTCGTGAAGCATGACCACCTTCAACTTTTCCGGGGACCAATTCTCTGATTCCTGCGGAAGGATTACGACCGGACGAAATGTTCCCCATGTCAGGGCGGATGGCGGACGCCTCGAAGTACTCACTCGCACTTCAAGATTTCTCCTCGGCAAATGCACGTTGGCGATCTCTTTGAGTTGACTCTCTCGTCGCATCGAGTTGGCCTGAAAAACTCCCGACATTGCTTTTGCAATAATAGTGAAAAATCCAATTACCCAAATCCAAGCGACTACAGACAGAGCTGGCTTCCAATCGAAGGGCTCAGCCACCGGTGCGGCGGTCTGGAAAACATTCGGAGCAACATCTGAAGAGTTGTCAATTTTGGAAAATGAATCCAAAGGTACTTCGACTAATGCCGTCGTAGCCACAAATGTGAACTTTGCCGGCACGAACTGACAAACTGCCGGAACGACCAAAAGGATCCCAAACGCTGTTACCCAAATGAAATGACGAAGAGAAGCGAGGCTCTTGGACATTAGTGTCGCCAAAAAAGCCAATAGAAGTACAACGGACGATATCAGCGTCCATAGTCCCAAATTTCCGAGAAAGCTTGTACTCGTCATAGTTCCCTTTTTCTTGCTTCTTCGACGATCTCGGCCAGTCGAGAAAGCTGCTCTTGAGAGAGCTTTGAGTCGTTGGGGTTTATCAACGACGCTACAACTAGCTCAACGTTGTTTTCAAAGAATGTCTTTACCAAACCATCCATCAGGCTTTTCGCCATCTCGTTCTTTGGCACGATAGGTTGGTAGATGTACTTGGCCCCTTTTCGCTCAAATTTCACTTGGCCTTTTTCTTCAAGGTTGGTCAAGTGAGTTCGCACCGCAGTGTACGTTGGAGGGTTCGAGATTGCCGAGTGGATGTCCGCCGCAGACGCGGTTCCGAGTTCGTATAGAGCGTCAAGAATCTGTCGCTCTCGCTTACTCAGCTCGACGTTACTTGTCAACTTTTTGGATGCCATGCCAAAATCTTGGCACTTTCGAATATCCATGTCAATACTATATGCCACTTTTCTGGCATATAGTTCCAAAATTTAAAACAATATAAAAAAACTCAAGATTGCCGATGAAAACTTGGTCAGATCTTTTCTCTGACTTCCACTACCCGATTCATCGCCGGGTAATTGTCATGCGAGATCTGTTCCCGCTTGTTTCCCGTTATCCGATAGACGGAGACATCGAATCCATTCTTACCGGTATTCCTAATCCGGCGTCGACCAGATTCTGCACCAAACTCAAATGTCTGTGGAGTCTGAAGCTCCCTCACCACCGATACAACCTCAACTCCTTGCATTAGCTTCTCTGGTCCGACTACACTCACCAACAATCGGGAACCCTCAACCCGCCCATCAATCCTTACCGGATAAGGAAAAGGGTTACGAAACCGAAGGTCAATGTTCGTGAACGCCACTGCCGCATCGAGACCAGGTGGAACATAGGCTGGTTGGAACCGGTGATGGTTCCGCTCAACGATCTGCATTCCCGCCAGCAGTGCGGCATTGTAAAGTGTGGTCGAAGTTTGGCAAACCCCGCCACCCCAATCATCAATAAGCTGTCCGTTATAGCTGACCGGGGCCTTTCGGTAACCCATGTCACGCGAAAATGAACCGACATGGGTGTTGAACGAGAAGGTCTCACCAGGATCAATTTTCGCTCCCACTAATCGCGAAAGCGCAAGCCGAGCATTGTGCTTTTGCCCAGAACTTCGCTCCGCCAGTGAAGTCGAAAATGCCCCTAAAGTCGCTTCACCCGGAACGGCTAGCAACGCCGCACTGCCACCCAGCAATGCCAGCGTCGCTCCAATCATTCCCTTTACTGCGCTCTTCACTTAGTCACTTCTAAAACCGCATCGCCGGTGCTGGCATGGACGGTCGGATCGTACATGTTCGCAATTGAAGAAGGCAAGCTACGTACTTTGCCCGCCTGCTCTGCCCTCATAGTGTAGGTAATTTTGCTATCACCCGCCGGTATCGAAGTCGCAAAGAATGCAAGTCGATCGTCTCGCATGACTGTTCGAGACCACCAATTACTCCACTCTTCCGATTCGCCCAACTGCTCCCTCTCCTGTACTCGGCAAGAACTAGGCGTTGGCTCTTCAATCATGACGAACTGTCTTCGGACATCTGACCGAATAGTGAGTTCAACTCGAACCAATTCACCCGACTTAAACGAACTAACTGGCAACTTGCTTGGAAGCAACTTCATCGTTCCGTTCTCGAGGCTCCGAGCTTCAAGTCGATAATACTTTCTCTCAATCACCAACCCTCTATCGGTCGTCTCAGGAGCAAGGTTGGAAGCCACATCCAAAGTCCTTAACTCAGTCGAGAAGTAACAGGACCCAGAACCCTGCTTCTGAATTTCAATCTTCACTTCACCAGAACCAAGGTCATTTCGAGGGATTTCGATTGTGCGGTTCGCATCGCTAATTGCCGATGGAGACATTGCTACCGTTCGAACCGTCTTACCATTCACGAGCACCGTGACCGTCGAATCTCCCGCTAGTTCCTTCGTGCTCGACAAATATGCCGTGAGCCCAATGAGCGAATAGGCAGTATCTCGAGTTGAGTTCCACATGTCACCCTTCTTTGAAACCTGAAGATGGCGCACAATTCTCGGAATGATTACATCCGTTGGTCGAATCGTGACAAACGAAACTAGAGCAATTGCTGAGGTTTCTTCGCCCCAGGAGTACTCCTCTGCTGGCCAAAAGGCCATATCATTCCCTTGAGCAGATTTTGTCAATAGATCAAGGCATGCATTCGCCTTATCTACTTGTCCCGCTGCATAGTAAGCCAACGCGCCATTCGCAAGGGTTGATGGGGTCATTTTCGTAATGTCAGCAACTGGCATGGTCAAAATTGCCTCATTCTTGCCAAATCGAATTAGACAATACGCCAAATAGAATCGATCTCGCAGTGAATCATTCTTATCTGGAGTTTTGAGTCGCTTAAGCCCCCAATCAAGAGTATCGCTCAAGTCTAATTTGGCAACATCTTGCCCCGCCATTTTCGCCCGATCGAGGCCATCCAAAACGAGCGCTGTCATAAACGGACTGGATTCGTCGTATTCCCACCAACCAAATCCGCCGTCAGAATGCTTCATGTTTTCGAGTCTCGACAAGGAATCTTGAACAATCATCGGAAGGTCGTCTAACTTCTTTGGTCTCGGCAAGCCAAGATCACGAACCGTTTTGTCAACCAATACGCTGGGCATGAATCGACTCATGGTTTGCTCAACACAACCGTAAGGGAAACCAATAAGGCCGTCTAGCGAAGAAACCAAATCGCCGGTCAGGGTCGGGCTCAGCGTGATTTTGAGCGAACCAAACTTTGGATCAGCCGTTGATTTGAGGGGCAAAGTAAACGACGCTGCACCTTCTCCAGACTTCGCTTCGAGAACCCGGCGACCATAAGGACTCACAGGGAAAGTCTGCAAGACTCCATCATTCGGACCACCGTCTATCCAAGCTTTAGCCGATACCGAAGCATTACCTGGGTCACCTGCGGTGATTTCACATTCGACCGTTTGAGGACGGCCATTTGGTATTCGAACAACCTGCTTTGCTCCTCCCGAAAGAGTAATTCCCATTGCCTCAATCTCAAGATTAACGTCCTGGTCTTTGCCCGTGTCGTTAGCCACGACTACCGTCATTCGCTGTCTATCTCCACCGATCAAATACTGAGGTAGCTCCAAACGAACCATCAGATCTTTTTTCGCCCGAAAGCTCTCGGTGTTCATTCCAATTTCGGTCGTGTCACTAATTCCAACCGCTGTCACTCGCCACTCGGTCAAATTGTCCGGCAGAACCACGGGAACAGTTGCTTCTCCATTTGCACCTGTCCAAACGGTTGGATTCCACTGAGCAGTATCTCTAAACGTCTTTCGAAGCGGAATTTTTGAGCTTCCCTTATCGCCGCCATCAAGATATATTTCTGGGAACGAATAGGCAGTGGTCACCAAATTTGAGCGACTCGGATAAAAGTCATCCTTTAGGTTCGTGCTGTCCTCGGCAATGTCATAAATCCCTTCATCTACAACGCCAAGTGACACTTCTGCCGCACGTGGCTTTCCATCGGCATCAAATGTTCGAACCGTGACTTGAGCGGTTTCCCCAGGTTTGTAGACTTCTTTATTGCTCTTAATTTCGATCTTCAAATCCCGATCCTTTCGATCAACCACGAGCCTCTTCTCGGCTTGTAGGAACTTCTTCTCCTTCACGTACGAAACTGAAACGTATACGTTTGGGGCGTATTCCTTAACAATTGGCACCTTGACCAACGTCGAAGTTGAGGTAACCGGAACAAGCTTTTTCCAAAGAATTCCTTCGGATTGAACACATACCAAGGCAATTCCCCCAACCATATCGGTTTGGATGAGCACTCGGGCTTCATCACCCGATTGATAATTTCGCTTGTCGAGCGTAATGTCGAGACTGCCTTTTTCGCGCTCCCGCATGGCTGGGGAGCCCTCAACGTATGCCCAATCATTGGCAACAACCTTGTTCCCCGTCCCATCGATCGATGTAGCCCGGAATGATAAGGATTCGGCTTTAGTAACAGGAACGCTGACATGAGCTGTTCCGTCGACACTGGTAGTAACGGTTCGTGTTTCGCGAACAACAAATACTGATGAATTCTCAGTCCAGGATTCTCGCCCAATCTCGACTGTGACCGAGTGTCCCGCCGACGGCTTTTTCCGATCAACGGCATCGGTTGTTCTCACCAACAGGTCAATCGTTTCTCCCGGTCCTACCAACGGGTTCTGTACTTCCAACGAAAGATCGTGATCGCCACGAACAACGTCCACTTTCCCTTCGCCATCAAAGTACTTACCTTCATCTTCCGATACCGAAGCACTAATTGTGTACTTATAGTCGTTCGTAAAAACGTCCGGATCATTGTCTGCTCGGGTTGGAAATGCGATTCTTGCTCGCCCACTGGCATCCGTTACCGCTTCAACCTCTGCCGAATATTGACCACTACTGTCCGAGTATGATGTCTCCTCTCCATCTTCGCTTTCGTAACGCCAGTTGGGCGACCGATAGATGCGAGCTTTGACTTTGGCACCGACAACCGGTCCACCGTAGTAGTACTGGCACTCTACCGTCGCCGATGCTTCCTGACCCATCGTATAAAATGGCTTGTCGGATTTGACCTCGACCGAATACTCTGGCTTGCGATAAGACACGACATTCGCCGAAAGCAAGCTCTTTTCCCCAAAAGCTTTGCATTCAATGCTGTAACCACCTGGTTTCCCTTCCTTGCTGGTCGTGAATGAACCATTGAAAGAACCATGAGCCGAAACTGGCAGAGTTTTTGTACTCATGACATTTCCGTCCGGATCCTTAATCGTAACTTCCGCTGAGCCAATGCCAGGAAGCAAATACCCATCCTTTGTCGTCCTACGAGCAATGCCCTTAAAGTGGACTTCATCACCCGGACGATAGGCTGGTCGCTCACAGTATCCGGCAATTCGTATCGTCTCATTTGCCGAACGATATTCGCCAAAACCAACGATCGCCATCGATGGTCCCTGCCGACCTACAACCAACATGTTTCCATTGGCGACCAAAGGCAAACTAATGTCAGCCAAGCCATCACGGTCAGTTTTTCCGCTCGTGACTAACGCGCCGTTTTGAGCCGTCAATATCTCAACTCCTTCGACCGGAGTTCCGGTTCTGAGATTCGTGGCAAAGCAGAGGCTCTTACCTTGATAAGTCTTCGTGACCAAAGCTAAATTGGAAATGTTGAGCGTGGTAACCGCCTTGACTCCGCCCGAACGACAGATGACGAAGTAGACTCCCTCCGTCTGCTTTCCAAGCTTGAGCGGCTCAATAAATGCCCCTTCAGCATCCGTTTTCTCAATTGTATGACTAAGATCGGCAACCTTAACCGATGCCTTTTCAAGAAGATCCACATCTTTCTCTCTCGCACTAATTAGCGGCGCCAAAGCTTCGCGGAGTCCGCCTTTCTTAGTAACCTCGGCGAGATCAACGCGGTACAAATCAATCTTAATCTCCTTCTGGTTCGGCACGAATCCATGAAGCTCAATCTGCGGAATTTCATCGGGTGTAAATACCTTTTGGCTCGCATACAAGTTCAGATACGGATCGTTCGGCGCCGCTTCCAGCGACACTTCAATTGTTTTGCCTTCTTCGATGGCGATCGCCTGTTTCTTCAGGCGATGTTGTTTGGCACTGATCTCAATGACGTAAGCGCCAGTGGGGACGTTAGCCAATGAAAATGATCCGTCACTCTTCGTCTCTGCTCCACGCGAACGCGGACGATCATCTTCCGAGACAATCGGAATGAGCGAAACAACCGCATCTTCGAGGGGGCGACCATTTTCTTTCATGATCAACTTACCGGTGATCTTTCCAACCGGAATCTCTTGCGTAACTCCGTAGCTCACGACAACACCACAAAAGAACACTCCCAAAAGGAGCCCGAGCATTCGTTTCATATCGCCACCCCAGATTTAGGTGCTCTCGCCACCGCCCCAAGGGCCGATGAGACAACGACCAACGCAACTCCCGCAATTATAAAGACCTTGACCTTATCGTCCCTCGCCAAATCCATCCAATCGTGAAACCAGTCAATGCAAAAAGTTGTAATCGCGGCTAAACCTGGAATCACCGCCAAGGACATTAGCGCTTTGTCAGACCTTAGTGCTTGACAAAGTCCCGCAAGCCCTAGTCCGGCAACAAAACCAACCGAGCCTTTCTCACCCAGCATCACGGCAACAAACACCGGTCCACTCAAAATGAGCATCGCCCAAAGAAATGCCCCTATACCTCCTTTCGATCCCGTTCGCTGAACCCATTCTGTTGGCAATAGTGGAACAACCGCTCCAAGCATGACTCCAAGCAGAGCGTAATGCTGCCCGATGTCCAATGCCTTCGTCGAATCATTGTTCGCTTCCTTCAAAAGGCGATAGAGCACTAGTCCAAACAGTGGTGCGATGGCAAGGAGCGCAGTCCGATTACCACATCCAAGAAGGATCGAAACGATTGCACCAAGAGCCATGGCCATCCCAGTTCCTTTCGCAAAGCCAAAAGCAATCGTCGCGACGCTAATCGCAATAACTGCCGCGAGTGCGATCCTCGTCACATCATTTTCGCCATCAGGTAACAATAAGTGCACCACCACACCCGCCGCTGCGCCAACCATGATCACATATGTGAGATTCATATCTCCAAGTGAACGAGTGGATAAAAATCCTCCCACAATGAGAACCGCACTTATTGTCAGTGGACGCAAGATGTCGCTACCTTTTGGCAACGCCATACTTATGATTGCCCCCACGAGTCCAGCCAGTCCTAAAGTGCTACCTAGCAACGAAGCGGCAGGGATACTTGACCAATACGAACCCAAGAAGTCACCCGAAACGCATACTGCAGCAACAATCGATGCAACAAATGCTCCGTTTCGACCAACAGTCAATGCGCCTATCGCGCCGCCTGCAAGCAACGCAATCTGTGCAGGTTCGAGGCTCGGAGTAGACAACATATGCAAAGCAGCCGCCATCGTGACCCCAACTCCAATCGGAGCAAACTTACCGCCATAAATTTCGCCGAGCAATGCTCCCAAAACTCCGATGATGAGTCCCACTTCGAGTCCCATCCTGTCCTTCTCCGAACCGTATTTCGCAACAATCAAAACGCCAACTACGGCAACCGCGACCAAAGCTAGAATCCGCGGAATTTCGATTTTGGGATGCCCCGTTTCAACTTCGTCGGACATGTAACGAGCGAGTAGAGTTAACGCAACTGCGATCAACAACAAAATAACGGTCATAAGGTCTCTAGGAGCATCCAGTCCCCAAGCCGATACGAGTCGATCATACGACCTTACGTTTGCCCCCTAATCAAAACTCGAGGACAGGATTTCTAATTTGAAAGACGTGCAACTAGGCTCAAGCGGTTTGGCTTATTTCGAGAATATTTTCTTGTTTGCTATGCATCAAATAATCGGCATTTACGAGTAAATGCTGATCACGTGCCGAAAAGAATTGTCCAAGCAGTGCTTTTTTGGTCGGCAATGAGGCTTTCTCAGGGAACGAAAAGCTTTGGACAGTATTTGGTGGACGCCTAAGCCCCGACGGGGATAGGTGCCAATGGCTTCTTCTCCACCATAGATTCCCGCTTAATCTCATTGTAAAGCGAGTCACGCTCAATCGGAATTCGATCGACTTCCTCGATGATCCGAACCATGTTCGCCCGGGTCAGGACCTGTTTCTTGTTACCAAATTCCCCGTCACCATACGTGATCTCATATTCGTGAACAAAGCCGTCCGCATCGTCCGCGCCATACCAGAGTGCCATCTGCGTGACCGGTGCCGTATTCATGATCCAGAAGCTCTTGATGTGCTCGAAGTTGTCGAGCATGAGACGGGTGACTGCTATACCTCGCAGGTCCATCTCGGCGGTTGGCTTGGCGATATGCTCAAGCTCGGTCGCCTCAGGGTGGAACGACAGCGGCGTCATGGTCAAGAAGTGCTGAGTTTCGTCCTGAAGTTCCCGCAGTTGAACCAAGTGGGATACTCGCTCTTCGAGCGTTTCGATATGACCATAGAGCATGGTGGCGTACTGCTTAAGACCAAGCTTGGCGGCGGCACGGGCGACTTCTTTCCATTCGTCGCCGTTCAGTTTCTTACCAAACAGTTCTCGATGAACTCTATCCGATAAAATCTCAATGCCACCACCGGGCAATGAATCGAGCCCCGCTTCCATAAGGTCAACCAAAGCCCGCTCTACCGAGACCTTGCCTTGTCGGGCGATCTCGGTAATCTCGACCGCAGTAAACGCCTTCACGTGAACGCCAGGCAAGACCTCCTTCACCACGCTCACTAAATCCATGTAGTATTGGTAGGGCAAGCGAGGGTTGATTCCGCCTACCATGTGAATCTCAGTTAAGTCGGCATCTCGATGCCACTGGAGTCGTTCGCGAACCTCGGCAATCGACATCTCGTAAGGTGTCGGACCGCCCTTCTTGGCGTAAAACGAGCAAAACTTGCATCCCTTGTTACAAACATTCGTGTAGTTGATATGCTGGTTCGCAACGAAGTATGTCTTGGCTCCATGGCGTCGTTCCCGCACTATATTGGCCATGTAGCCGATTGCATTAAGGTCGCGGTGATGGAAAAGCTGCATGCCGTCTTCGAATGTCAACCGAACGCCGGCATCAACCTTACGGTAGATATCCATCAGGTCGGGTCCAACAATTCTTTCGGGAGCGATACTCACAACTATTCCTTCGCCTATTTTACCGCTGAAGTTTCACTAATCGTTGAAATTAATGGTTTCTAGTACAACCAACGCCGACAAATATCGTGCGAGAACGCAATCACTGCCAGGTTATGCGTCAAGTTCCCCGGCATGTATCCAACTTGCTTCTGATTCTTTAGCTCGTCGTGCTCCTTCCAAAAATCCCGGATCACCACATCTTCTGCATCTATCAACTGGCGAATATATTCACGAGCGTCAGGTCGACCAAACTCCATCAACAGCCACTCAACGGCAGTGGCCGCATCAAACATTGGAGCATCACCGTCAAAAATCGCTCGACGGAGTTGATTCGGAGAAGAGAGCATTTCCAAATAAGGCAAAAGCTCTTGTCGAAACGACTCGGTGATCTCAACCAACGCATCCTCGTTAGCCACATTCCAAACATCCAAAGTTGGAACCGCTTGAAGCAATCCAATATTTCCCGAGACCAACGAAACCGGAGGACGGCCAGCCGTCGGCCAATACCGTTCCCGAATCTCGCGTAGCCCGTCGTGGCAAACATGCAAATGAAGAGAAATCGGCAAGTAAGCACCGCGCACCGCGTTCGGTCCTAGGCGCACCAAAACTTCCTCAATCATTGGACCGGTTCTACGCTCAATTAACGGCAAGCCGCCGTTTCGAAACAAACGAAATTCAAATCGCTGAAGGTATCCCGCGAGGAAGTGAACCGAACCATGAAATGCCGAATCAACTTCCAGCGAACCTGGTTCACCTAAATCCCGAACAAAAGACGGGACGTCAAGCGGCGTAATCCAAACTTCATCCCATTCCCGCTGGGTCTTCAAGCGCCGTTGTACAATTCCAAACATGGTGACCTCAAGTCTGAGGAACGGCTTCCGGCATCTTGAACTGATCCAAACTCTTCTTCCGTTTCCATACCGTTGCCCAAGTGTCGTGAACACAAACCCGCTCGGTTCCAATTACAATGGTCCCCCCTTGCAATCCCAATCCCGCATCGTCGCTGATCGCAACTCCGCCAATCGGACACTCCTTCTGCAAGTGGGCCGCTATGTCGATAACAGACGCAAAGTTAATTGAGCTCATGTTGCCCGCCTCTGGCGCAACGACTTGCCCGCTGTGAATTCCAGCTCGGAGTTGCAAAGGTATATCGATCTTATTCCGAAAGGCATTGAACTCCACCAACCCGGTTTGAATTTGCCTTGCCGCATTAAAAGCATTCTGGGGGTTATCAAACGCAACTGTTATGCCATCCCCGGCGGTCGAATGAATATTGCCAAAATGCTTTTCTGCAATTCTTCCAACATAGTTGTGATATTCAGTGAACGTAAACTCAACCGCTAGCGGGTCGGCGTTCAATTTCATCTTGGTCGACCCAACAACGTCCAGGCTAAGGAAAGTAGCCGCTTGCTGACCCTCCCGAAGGTGGTCCTGCAAATCTACAAGTTGTTTCAGCAAATCTTGTCGAGCTGAGTTGCGATCAACCGTTCCAGTTTTCTTCTTGCCGGCATGGGAAACGACATGACATAAGGACGCAATAACCGCGCAGGCAACGCCTGAAACTACCGTTAGCGAAGGCGGGAATTCTAGCTTGGTCAGGAATAGAAGCATCGCAAAGATGCTGCCCAAGATATAGGACATCCCTCCGAAGATTCCGCCGATAATCGCCGCCGACTTTACTGATTTCGACACTGCCGCGTTGTAAATTGCTCCGATTCCAACGATAAACGAAATTGACTGAAAAACGCTGTAGTTTGAGTGGAGTCCAATGCTGGTTAGAGAATCAATTTTGAAACCAATAGCTAACAACAATGAAAACAATGTTGCAAGTAGCCCCGAACTCACATATCGCCTGGTATCACTGTCTAATCCGAAGAACTGGGTTCGGAGTCGATCAAAGAAGTTGCTTTTGGCTCCAGTTTTTTGATCTTGCTCTAAAAACCGAATGTACTCTTCTGAGACTCCGGTAGCCTCTGAAATTGCAAAGTACTCGTCAGTCTCAAGCGCCTCGCCCTTAACTTCACGCAATCGCTCTGCCAACTGAAGAGCTTGAAGCACCATGGGGTCGCGCATCATCTCTCGGGCATCGTTCTTTTCGAGCAACCGTGACTCCATATCTGAATTGTACTCGTGGTTTGCTCGCATCGCTGTGCAAAAAAATACGGAACCGTAACCAAGTTACGATTCCGTATCCGCCTTAGTGCTCAGATTGAACTTTAAGGAACTGAACAGCCAACTGCCAAAAGATCTGGATCAACTGGATCCCCAAATGGATCTACATCTCCATTTGGAATGATCAGAATTGGTTTCTGCAAGTAGTAATCCGTATTAGCATAACTTGAAGAGGACAAGATTGGGAGACAAGCATTTCCAACACCAGTAGCTCTATAGACCATTCCCGAGTCATCAAAAGCAACCGGAATTGGCGTACCATTTGAGTTTCGGTTATTGAGATAATCCGGTGGGAAAGCACTTGTCGACAAAGTGTCATCATGCAAAATCAGCCGAAATACATTGTTTGGTAAGGTATCGTTAACCACTTGGAATCGAGCAACTGATGAAGGCATCGCGGCCCGGAATGAACCATCGTAGGATGTTGTTGCCGTACCAAGAAAGGTTCCGTTGACATCGTAAAAGTACATGCTCACGTATTGCAACGGTAGATGCGTTACGTGGTTAAGAATTGAACCAATTATTCTAACTTGACGGGGCCGAACCGCATAATCGCCGGAAATATCTTGATCATTCCATCGAGCCGTGATAACTTGTGGGCTAGCAGTTTGTCTCGAAGACGCATTATAGACACCTGTGTTGGCCGAAAGTATTCCAAAAGTATTGGTCGAATCGTTAGATCTCCAAAAATCCGGGGTCAAAACGGTTCGAACTCCAGTAGCAGTGTATCCAACGAGTTGGAACTGTACTTGCTCACCGGTTCGTATGTTTAGCGGATCGCCAAAAGTTGACAATCCTGGGTTCGGAAAGAACCCTGTTGAAAAAATCATTTCGACTTTTGGAGTGCCGACGATGTTTAACCCACCGCCGCCGCCACCGCCAGCCACTGTCCCATTGCCCGCGCACCCCATCAAATAGAGTCCAAACGCAAGCGCACCAAGCATCCGCAATTGCTTCATCGCGAATTCATTATGCCAAGAAAAAACGCGTTTGTGTACGAGGTTTTGCATTTTTTTTACTGACACCCGTCTGGAGGAGGAGGTGGAAAGCCGCTTGTGCTTCGATAAAACACGACAGTTGTTGCCAGATTTGATGCTACGCCGTTCGTTAAGGCCGGCAAAGGAGCAGTGCAACTACTGATTATTGTTGAATAATCTTTTCCTGCATAAGCGAACTGGCGGACGTAATAAAAGCTGGGTCCTGGATCGACAATGCTGAAATTCGTGGTAAATCTCACCGCCGTGGTCGGCACGCTCATTCGAATTGTTCCGTCGGTTGCCACAAACCCGGTGCCAACGGTAGCTCCACCCGCATTCAGTGCCTTGATTTGAACGCCAGAGCCCGGGAAATTCTCGGTCGTTCTTGCACTACCTTTTAGAATCGCTTCGGGAGCGACGACCTTGACGGCCGAAGTGTATTGAAGCGTATCGAAGGTCACCCTTACCGTTCCAGTGTTACCGGTTGGTGAGTTACTTGCCGTAAACAAACCGTCGGAAGCCAAGGTACCGCCCGGGGTGCCAGTCATGGTGTATCCCGAAGTCGGAATGACCACTCGAACACTACTGTCATTCAAACCGGTCAATCGAAACCGAATTGATTCATTGGTGAACACATTTGTGGGATCGACGGTAGTGTTCGGGCCATCAACGACCGCTTCCATCCGGATACTCGTAAAATTGCCTGTAGTACTCCCGGTGGGTTCAGGACCGGGTCCACCACCGCAAGCAGTGATGACTGCCATAAACAGGACAAACAAAATGCCGGCGATAACTCGGTTATGTTTCATTTTTCTTTGATTTTCGAGACGAATTCGCTTCGCCATAGGTTAGGTGCAAGTTCATGCAACGTGTGAATTAAAAATCCACTATTAGATGGTACGACAATTTCACACAAATTTGGATCAGAACAAAACTCATTTATGGCCTGCAGGCAAATTCCACAGGGATAGCCCTCATCTTTCGTAACTACCGCAATGGCTAAAATCTCGGTATCTCCACCCATCACCATATTGCCAATCGCCGTTCGCTCGGCGCAGATCGTGGCTCCGTACGAAGCATTCTCAATATTTGCTCCAAGGTAGACATTTCCAGTCCTGGACAGAATGGCCGCCCCAACTATATAGCCCGAATATGGCGCATAAGCCTTACTCTGAGCGTGGCGAGCACTTTCCAACAGATGAAGAGCTTTCGATTTACCTAAAGTTGACAACGGTCACTCCTTGACCACCTTCGGTGGCATCTCCATCTCGGAAGGATTTCACTTCCCGATGTTTCTTCAAAAATTCTTGGGTGATTTGCCGCAAAATTCCTTCGCCCTTGCCATGGACGATTCGCACCCACGGAACGTTCCCCAGCAAGGACTCATCAATAAAGGATTCAAGCTCTCGAACGGCATCTTCAGCTCTCATATTCCTGAGCGTAATCTCCGTTCTCGCATTCATCGTCCGATTAAGACTATCTCGGCTTCGATTACTTCGCTCCGCCGCTGGCTTAATATTGGTCGGCAACAGCTTCCGAACGCTGATCTTCATCTTGAGCGCTCCTAACTGAACCATGACGTCCGATCCAATGGCATCCTCAAGCAGGACTCCGTTTTGTTGCATCCCCAATACTTGGACATTATCACCCTTTTTGAATGTGTGCTTTTCGGTGGTTTCAAGCGGCTTCTCTTTGGTTCGGAACTTTGATGACACGCCTTTACCGAGGTCATCTAGTGCTTTTAAGTCGAGTCTTGCTCTCTGAATTGATTCTTGTTTTGTTCCTTGCTTCTTGAGTCCTTCAATAATGTCATCTGCTTGAATTCGGATGTCTCTCAGCGTGCTTTCGATCGCATCATGGGCTCGCTCATTTGCCCGCTTACGCATATCTTCAGCTTCCTTCAGCTTTTGGTCAGCTTTCGCTTCTAGTACCTTGAGTTCCGCCGTTCGACGATCCGCTTCACTTTGAGCGTTTCGTGCTTGCTTCTGCGCTCCCTCTAGGTTCTGGAGCATTTCCGTCATGTCTTTGTGTTGCTCGCTAAGACCTTCCTCGGCGCGGGCAACAATTCGGCGATCAATGCCATATCGCTCAGCGATCTTCAGGGCTTGGCTGGCACCAGCCGCACCAAGAATGAGGCGATAGGTTGGCTTGAGCGTTTTGGAATCAAATTCCATCGAAGCATTTCTGAATCCTTCGGTCGAAAAGGCAAAAGCTTTGAGTTCACCGTAGTGGGTGCTCGCGAGAACTGCGGCTTTGTTTTCGTGAAATTCTAAGAGAAAAGCCCGGGCGAGCGCTGCCCCTTCAGCCGGGTCTGTACCAGCGCCTACTTCATCAAGCAAGATCAAAGCTCCTGACCTCAAGTTATTCAGTGCAGAAGCAATATTCTTGAGGTGAGCCGAGAAGGTTGACAGGGATTGCTCGAGGCTCTGCTCATCTCCGATATCCGCCCATATTTGACTAAAGTGTCCAAATTTGCAGTGGTATGCCGGGGGCAACATGCCGCACTGAAGCATCGCAACAAAGAGTCCGACCGCTTTGATCGCAACCGTTTTGCCACCGGTATTGGGTCCGGTAATCACGACCGACTTGCCCGCTCCCAACTCAATATCAAGCGGAACGACCTTATCGCGGTCAATGAGCGGATGTCGTCCGCCCTTAATCTCAATATAGTGCCCGCTGACCTTTTCCGGCACTCCGGCTCTCATCTCGGAGCCGAGCCTTGCTTTGCCAAAGATGAGGTCGAGCTCGCCCAATTGGGTCACTGAAGAAATAATGTCGGAGGCAATCTTTCCGACCTTTTCGGAAAGCATCTTTAGGATTCGTTTCTCTTCTTCCTTTTCTTGGGCTTCTAGCAGCCTGGCTGCGTTAGCGGCGTTGAGAACATCTTCCGGTTCTAAGAAAACGGTCGAACCGGTCGAACTGGTGTCGTGAACGATGCCCTTGATCTTCCCTTTGTGATCAGCTTTGAGCGGGATGACATACCGACCATCCCGCATGGTATAGATCGGATCGGACAAATAGTCGCGGAATTTCCCGGTCGTATAGGCTTGAATTCGTTGGAGAATTTTCTGCTGCGCCCCGCGCTTCTTTCCTCTGATCTCGGCAAGGTGCAAAGACGCCTGATCCAATACTGACCCGTCGCTGTCGAGGCTATAAAGAAGCTCACCTTCGAGTTTGGCATCGGGTAGCAATCCCTCGCCAAACTGGGAAAGATGCCTTGTTTGGATGGTCTCGAGGTAAGACTTAAACGCTTGGGTTGCCGCCAGAGCGGTTCCGGTTCGGTAGAGCGGTTCGCCGTCGAGCTGACTTCCCTTTTGCGCTAATTTCACCGCATTTCGGACATCGAACACTCCGTTTAGCGAAGGTGGAGGCGATACCCCAAGCAGTTCAAACGCTTCGAGGGTTTGTTCGATGAGCGTCCAGACGGGAGCTTCTTCGAACTCGGGCATGATCGATTCGGCGACGACTCGACCCATTTCGGTTTGGCAGCACAACACTAAACGATCTCTGATCGTTTGGAATTCCAATATTCGAAGAGCTCGTACCTCTCGCATATCCCAAACGTAAGTATGATATAGATATGATTTCGCTTGCCGTAACCCTCCTACTTTCCCACGTAACTTCCCGCCTTGACGATCCGATTACCGTTATTGCCAGCGAAGATGTTTGGGTGTATCCAAACTCTTCAGACCCTGGTGCAGACGAGACATTTAAGATTTGGGGAATCGAAGGCAAAGCGGTGGCACCGAAGCCGGATCAAGCCGAGAACTTTGGCTACGGATATCTCAAGTTTGACTTTAGTGCGGCTCCGGCGGGAAAGAAGCTAGTCAGCGCATTCATGGTGCTCAAACCCGTCGCAAAAATGACGGTCGACAAAAATGCAAAAGACTATCCTCTGGAAGTCCGTCCACTCGTTGGCAAGTTCGCCGAAAAGACTTTTGAACATGGAATGACCAGTTCGGTCTACCCGGGGGATAGTATCTATGGAACCGGAGTAGTCGCTCCGGTAGTTGGTTCAACTGATGAAAAGGACCTTGAAATCAGAGTTGACCTGATGGCAAAGAAGTCTCAATTTGCCGAGATGTTTGGGAAATCGGCTAAGGGAGATAAAGTAATGTTCTTTGCGTTGACGAGCAAGTACGACGCAGCAGAGCTTGGACGGGATGGTATCTATCGAATCTATACTCGAGACCGGAAAGAAGAGAACATGAAGCCGAAGATTGTGTTGAAGTTTGAGTAGCCAAGAGCAGCGAAATAAATTTCGCAGGACAAAGCGCCGATCAATCTGCGCACTCCACAGAGCACCATCATAGCACGAGAGTCATGTGTTCGAAGTCGGCGTATTCGTCGCCTACTTTCAGGGTTCGTTGCGATTTGCCCCAGGTCTCAAAGCCAGCATTTCGGTACATTTGGATGGCGGCAGTTTGGGTATGGGTTACGGTTAACGAGATCATTTCGAGGCCCTCAAATGTTCTTGCCTTCTCGATGACCGCCTTTACCAGCGCTTTGCCAACGCCTTTTCCTCGGATTGATTCGGCAACAAACATGGCATTTAGGTCAGCACCATGGCGAAACTTGACCATTTTGTGTCGAAAGAGCCCTGCCGACCCGACCAGTTTTCCTCCAATAAATGCACCAACCGTAAATGAAACGTCTTCTACGGGCGGAAGTTGACTCCGAAGTTCGTCTTCGGATTTAGCAAGGAATGTCTCGGTATCCATTCCGAAGGCAAAGGGTTCAGACCCCAGTGCCTCGGTTCTCATGACGCGAAACTCTGCCGCGTCGTTGGCATCGAGAACTCTTATTTCCATAGGGAATTATAGCTTTTGGGAAAGCCTAAGAAGCTGTGCCTTTGATTTGACGATATCTACCGAATCTGTGCCCAAGACCGCAAAGAAGAGACCATAAAGGCTCGGATTGTTTTAGATTTGGCTTTGGGATGGACGATGGTTTGTCGCAGTTGGATTAGCGAGGCATTCGGCGAGAGTCTTTTTAGCATCGGGAAACGATTTTCGCTTTGGAGATATTCGGTATTCCTGAACATGGAACGAAAATCGGTATTCCCGGTGCATCCAATTCCGCATCAGTCTCATTCGGGCAACAACCGGTTAAAGTGAAGATCGCCTCTCGGCGGGGTCGCTCATTTGTCAGGGTGAAATGCCATAAGCTTAAGGCAAAGGGAAAGAATGCGACGGCCTGATTGTAATCGCCCTGACCGAGCGACCTTGGAATGAAGACAGTTTCGACTTTTCCAGGGGTCTCCGACTTATTTTCGCTAGGGCTTAATAGCCTCCGACCACCTGGCTATTTTCTGTGACCACTCCGTGGTCGGACTTGAGACATCCAGAAGCAGTTAATGCAAAGCCAAAAATTTTGTCAATAAATTCAGCAGTTTGAACAGAAGCAATCAGCGAAATTGCCTAAGATGGTTACCTAAATTTCGCCATCCGTATTACTCGAAACAAGCCGACTTCAATATTTCCTTTTCAGTCAAGTTTATGTCGACCGCCACTTGGTCCAAGCCTTGGGAGCCTCGGATTGTTTTGAAGTTCGAGTAGTTTTTCACTTCTTCCAAACCCTTCTCACAATTCGACGAACAACTAAATGAATCCACTCATAAAAATTGCTCACAACTCGCAATAGTGCACTTAGCCGAATTTTATGTCCGAAGGATTGTTGTTCAGGATTGTCTGCTTCGATATAGGCTGTTTGAATTACTTTTTGATTGTTCAGATCAAGTTTGATCTTTTGTATTTTGCCTTCTTCTGCGCTGTAGCCGGTGCCGTAAGCAAATCCGTTCGCGCTAATTTCGCTAACGGTAAGTTCATCCGATGCGATTTGTCCCGAGTACCACTCAATATCTGGCGTGACCCATAGCGCCTGTGTTTGGTCCCAAGCAAGGAGCCCACTCTCATGACAATGATGCCCCAAAACAACATAAAGTGCCATTGCAACATCTGGACCCCGAAGAACCCAAGCTTCGGCATCAAGAACTACCACCCTTAATTTAGGTGAGAGTCGAAAAATCTCAGCGTAAGTTTCACTTGCTTGGTAGGTTTCTAAGTGATACCACCCGTCTTGTTCTTCCCAATAAACGTGACCGGTTTCTACGGTGCCTGGTGGGATTTTCCAGGTTTGTATTATCGCATCCGCTCCTAGGTTGAAACCGGAATTGTATGCAGTTCGGGCTTCGAACTTGGAGATCATTTCTTCACTGGCTTGGTGAACTTCAGTCCGGTTTTTTGCTCAAGCAACGCCACTAATTCCACCCGATTTGCGACATCATCACGGAAAACAAATTGTCTTCCGCTCGAAAAATGAACCGCAAATCCTTCTGGCTTCTTGGAGTTCATTGGGTGAATCGCTCGAAGTTGGGTCACATTGGCTAAGTCCTCAGAGTATTTGACAAGACCCTTATTGCCAAGAAGTCGAACAGTGTTTCCCTCAATTTCAAGACCACTTCCTATTTTCTCGCTTCGGTTAAATCTCCAAATTGAAACAGCCGGAAAGGTCCAAGACACAATCAAAGTGGTTACCAAGAATGGCAGTGCCATACCTTTGGTCAGATTTCCAGCG
>JAYVHY010000262.1:0-19294 GCA_043770615.1 Armatimonadota bacterium
ATAGCTCGGAATGGCTGCACCGGGAATACCGATTTTCGCTCCCCGTTCAGGAGTACGGAATGAATCCAAGGCGAAAATCGTTTCCCGATGCTAAAGAAATATTGCCCTGTTTCACCCATGCGACAGTTTCAGATAGGGGGAGTGGCAAACGAAGTCACTCAAAAGAATGTGAATCAAAAACGCGTGACGAGTTTGACGAGGGGGATGATCCCTAACGCAACTACACTTCGACTGAGCCGAGCAAAAAAAATGAAAATGCTCTCTGCGGGGCGAAAGTGTCTGGTCCTCTGTCGCTTGAATCGGCGCTAAACGCTAGATAAGCTATGGCGGGCACTTTCACAAAGTGAAAGTGGTGGAGGCTAGGGGCAAGAAGTCTGGGCCAATATATTGCATGGTTTTGGGGATCATGTTATAGTTTGTGATGGCATCTGAGTTATTCAAATTTGTAGTGTTTCGCGCTCCGAGACCTGATTCTTTCGAAAGAAATTCGGACAAATTTATTCGACCTCCAGGTGAAGCCCAGTACCAACTGCTTTCAAAGATAGAGCTTCCTAATGGAAAGTCAGCAGTATTTGTTTCTAAAGAACTCCCTAGTACTGCTCCTAAGACACCTTCTGCTGAGAAAATAGTCGTATTTTCAAATCTTTGTGAGATCCTTTGGCCATCTGGATCCAAGAGAGACTTAAGCGCGGCCGTGGAGTTGGCCAAGAATATTGAAATTCTCGACTTGGAAACAACGGCAAGGCTCTGGGATCAGTATATATGGCATGTTTTACAACACAACCCCAAGGTCGAGAAGTATGAACGGTATATCCGTGCATTAGAAGTAGTCAGGCGCGCGCACCGAACAGAGCTTACGGAGTCCGAGTGTGAGCAGATTCTTGAAATGCGGATATCCATACTCTCGGAGAACAGACGAGTTAAAGGTGTACATGCGGGTCAACCTAAGAATTGGAATCAATCGGATTTCAATGCCAAATTAAAAAAGAGGAACGAGGCGATTGCTTCGCTATGGGAAATCCAGGCTGCGCGCCAGGAGATTAATCGTGCGTTTCCTAGTATTGTCACTTTCGAGATATCGAAGCCCGATAAAGTCAATCAATCTAGGTCTAAAAAAGACTTCGAAAAAGATGACGACGCAGCAATGCTACATCCTGTTGTTTCCCTTACCGAAGTAAAGTTAAGCGAAAAAACTAGGGCGATTTTAGCAAAAGCGGGATTGAAGTCCAGTGCGACGCTCGAGGAGGTTAACACAAGGTTGAGCCGACTTGGAAATAGGCTCGAAATTATTGCACTACCGCCTCCACCTCCGCCGAGAGAACCCACTGTATCCGAATACTGCGAATTCTGCAACGTTCGGCTCGGTGGTATTGCCGATTTTCGTCGAGTAGACCAAGAGCTCGTTCGGTATGAGGCGGAAGAAATAGCCCATGTGGAAAACGTGTTGCAGGGTCAGTACAAGGAAAGGAAGACTCGTCGGCTCGATCGAACCGAAGATACATTGTTTAGTTCATCGGAGACTGAGACGACCAAAGAGCGTGATGTCCAGACAACATCAAAGAACGAATTGCAGCAGCAAGCCAAGGAAGTTATCGACAAGGAGCAAAAACTCGAGGCTGGCGTCAAGGTATCCGCTACTTATGGGCCGGTCAGCGTGGAAGCCAGCTTTGGCTATGGCTCGACAATGTCCCAAAATCAGACTAACGAGAAATCACTGACGATCGCGAAGTCAATCACCGATCGAGCCCTTGAGCGGGTTGTTAACAAAGTTCACGAAGAACGAACGTCTCGTAAAATCAGTGAATTCGAAGAAATCAACACGCACGGTTTAGACAATCGAGGTGGGACTGGGCATGTGGTTGGCGTCTACCGTTGGTTAACGAAAGTCTATCGTGCCAAACTCGTGAGCTATGGACTTCGCGACTCAATCGAGTGCATCATCGAGAATCCTGCTGAGTTCCTCCGACCAAAGGCGGGCGGGACGGAGCTTGAAAACACCGGTTGGTGGGCTCTCGACAGCCAAAATCATAAGGATGTTAGTCTGAAAACGCCATTAAAAACAGCGGGAGATCTGGACGAGAATAACTACGTTTACTACTCAAGTTATTACGGAGTCGAATTAGAGCCGCCTCCTCAGATGATTCTGACTCTCGCAAAAGCGTATGGTGAGGGGAGCGTACCAAACGAAGTTCTAGCTACGCCAAACAACGATGTGATGATTCCAGAAGGATATTACGCCCTCTATGCGTACGTTCGAGGTGGATTTCATCAGCCTCCCGGATTCCCAGGCAATGTAACGGTTTTCATCGGTAACCAGACATTTGGGCTAGGAGCTGCAAGTGGCTACTTAATTCCAAATCTATACAACAATGTCGGGGTATCGTTGGTGGGTTGGACCCGCGGATATAGCCTCGAGGTGACCTTTTGGTGCGTCCGAACCACCGCACACTTTGAATCTTGGCAGCTCAAATCCTATAAGCGACTCAAGGATGCCTATAACGCTAAATTGATGCAGCTTGAGCAAGCCGCTCAGAACGCCAACGGAATCATTGGATCGATGGGTACCAACCCTAGCCGAAATGTCGAGATCATTGAGCAAGAACTGAAAAAGTGTGTTATCTCCGCACTCCTATGCAATCAGGCTTTCTGGTTAGGCTGTGAGAAGAGAGTCGTGGAGTGTAGTTGTTCTTCGACCGGAGATTCTGTTCCACTACCTGGTCATCACAAAAGGACTTGCGAAATAGGCCATTTAGCAACATTTATTGAAAGTGTCATCGATTGGAAACTCATGGTATACGAACTTTATTCCTATTTTTACGCCAACACTTGCGAATGGAAAACTCTGAAGTCGTTTGCAGCTGACGATCCACTGTTTGAGAAGTTTTTACAAGCTGGATTGGCAAGGGTTGTTGTTCCCCTCGCAGTTGGTAAGGAGCAGGATTTTTACCATTTCTATACAACGGGGCAAGTCTGGAAATTGTTTACACCTCCGCCAATTTTAGGCGGATATGAAGACCAGACGATCGCCTCGGATGTTCTCGATAGTCAACACAATCCGATCACCTGGGAAGTACGTGTTCCTACTTCGCTCGTGATCTTGGAATGCGGATCGGGATGTGTATCGAATCCTGGGCCAACCGACCCAAGCTACCCCTATTTCGCGCCAATTATAGGCTCCCATGAAGGAGGGAGCCTAGTTGGTGGAAGCGGAAAAGAAGAGGACGGCGGCAAGGAAGAACCCCATGTCCATTAGGCGCTGCCAGACTTTTTTCTTGCCGAGTCGGTCGGATCACCCAGACCTTCCGCTTTGTTTGAGAAGGGCGGTTGGTCGCGCGCTTGGCTCAGGCCTGATGACATCGGTTGGAAAGATCGGTGGTCTGAGTCCTCAATCGCGGTATAGCCTCTCCTCTCATTGGGAACTTTACGTGGTCGATTCGGAAGCTTTCAATCGCCCTCAAAGCGGAATCGAACCTGATATTCTTAGCCAGCCTGCGGCGGCAAAGCTAAAAAGTGAATTGGTCATCAAAGCCGGGGTCGTCATTGAGCGAGTAAGAACGGAGATTTCCTTGGAGATAGATGCATATTGCAAGCAGAAGAAAATCGAATCTGCGTTTCCTCTTGCCGTCACTCCTTTCACCACGGAAGAGATCATCGACGCGAATAAGGAAATCGTGGCTGGCCCTTCTCAATCCGCAAATCCTGATTACACTCGACACCTACTTGTGCCGCTCCAGGTAAAAATCGAGGGGCTCGTGTGGTTTGGCTCTACGATTGAAATTCGCTTCGGAGTGAAAGACAATCTGCTCTATCCAATTTGCCTTAACTTTAGAGTACCAATGATTGCATGCCTAATCGATCACCAGGAGATAGAGAGTGGTGCCCAAGGGCATCACGGGGGCGGAACCACTGCTCCCCTCGGATATGTTTCCCCCTCAATCGGGGGGAACGTTCTAAGTCCTCTGTATCTGAAATTTGACGGAAACCACGTCGACTCGAGTCCTCCGACCGACAAGTACCCATCGTTGAAAATTTCGGAAACAAGAAGTGACAACGGGGTTGCCCTAACTGCGTCGATCACAGGCGGCAAGTCTTCGACCGATGACTGGGACATTCTATGGGTTCCTCAAAAGAGCTGGAAGTCGGGATCGAAAAAAGAACCTGAGGCAATCTCCGGCCGCCGCTATTCTGTACCTAGCAACGTTTTCGAACTGCGGATCTTTGCCCTTCACCGTAAGTCTCCGCTTCGACTATCCCAGTCGATTCAGCTATTCGCGTATAGTTCTACGGTTTCTGACGGCTACATGCACTCTGGAACACACATGGCTCCGAAACCATTACGCCCCGACCAACTTTAGCATCGGAGAACCGAGGTGATACTATTCTTCCAAGGCTTTCGATGGCGAATGAAGGTCCCTTTTGAGAAGGATGACTATCTAAGAGTTACCGATAAGACCGCCCCCTTCTTTCCTCCTCCTGTTCTCGAGGAAGTCTCCCACGAAAGCCACCCACTAGCTAGAAGGATTGAGGCTGCGCAAATCAGTTTGCTCGCATATGATCGTGGGCTGAACCTCAACTTTACAAATGTCAATTTTGACTTAATCGGCTATGAGGTTAACTCTTCGTTATTGCACGAGTCTTGGCATAAGCCCGAGTCCGAATCGCCAATGAATCGACTTCAAATCAGCCCAAATGGGAAGAAGTTCGCTAATCTAAAATTTGTTGACTACTACGAAGCCATGGATCAAACATACCGCCTCACATACCGCGTGAAAAAGGCAATATGGGAGCCTTTCGTCAATCCGGAAAACATCGATCGCGAGCCGACCGTATTCGACGTCGAGGTTCTCTTTGCGTTCGGACCATACGGCTCCGACCCTGGCCACGAGCCGGGCGCTATTCTTCCGGCAGCCCGCATTCTCCCCCTCGTCACCTTCTTTACGAATGAGGAGACGATCGACGGAGTTAGGTCGGATATGGATTGGGAGTTAGCACTCGATTGGCCCCACTCCCCAGTGATGGCTGACTTAGGCAAGGAGATATCAGCCAACAAACCGACGGTGCCGCCAAAATATCCGACGCTCGGTTTGGCGAGTCGCGACGACGAGCAGTCTTTCTCACAATACGTTGCAAGAAAGTTACCTTTTACATTGAAACTCGCCCAGGCCTTTGGGGATGCCGATTCACCATTTGCTTTGCTGGAAAAACCTATTCGGCATGAGATTGTAAGTTTTGGTCTTGTGAACGGTCGTCCTTTCTTCGAAGGCTCGTTACAAAAAGCTCGAAGGCTAACGTGGGACACTGTTCACTTCTTTCCAGGAAGTTTTTCGTTACGTCTACCCGATTCCTATCACCCTCCACTTCCATCCGCGCCGGGAGCATTCTACGCATTGCACATGCATTGGCGTTGGGGGAAGGCGGTACAGCAGCCCACCGATGAGGAAAGAGAGGTGTTCGCTCGAGTTGGTCTTGACAAGGATCTCGGGAAAATGCCTTTTGTGGGAGTCAGAGAGGAAATGTATGGATCTCCCCTCCTCGACACTCGCATCAAGGACCAAGACATTATCTTCACGATTGTCAAAGAACCGTTTATGGAAAAAAGACCGCACACTTTCGGCCCCATCCAGGATCTTATGGCACGTTTGAAAAACACTAGAACCGCCCGTCCGGAGGCGATTGAGAAGCCTCAAGTTCTTGCCGATGGTACTGATATCCATTGGCGAATGACTTTCGTTGCCTGGCGAAACAGAGATGGCATATTCGGCGGAACTTTTGGGCTCCATGGAGCCTATTTTCCTCACAACTATTTTGAACCAAATTCATTCTTTAACTTCACCAAAGGAAAAGGAAGCACAAACAACAAGCCGTCTGAAGATTGGCATCGGATTCCGGGCGTTGGCGGCCACTACGAGTCGATTAAACCATACACTGAGAGAACCGAAGGCATCAAGGAATAGCAATTTTTAACGGGACATATATTTTCGTGGATGGTTTTTGATCGGTCCCAATCCGCAAAAGGGAAGGCCATACAAACGAACACTTTCCATCGAAATTTTTGATGGAGGCCAGGGTCCCGATTCACTCTGTTAATTGTTGCTTCTCAGCTCTCCTTCGGCGGGATGTCGCTCAGACCACCTTTTTGTACCGTCAAGGACATCACTATCTGAGCTACAGACTTGTAACCCAGTATGATTTCTCGCCGACATAGTTTATTAAAAAATAAGGGACGTCACGCTTCGCTTTGTGACATCCCTTATTTTTGGTGGAGATTACTTGACGCGTTTCGCGACTTGCCCTCCTTCGCTTCGGGCTGATCGAAAATTAAAGCCCTTTGAATTTGAAGCTTCGGCGGGCAAATTTGTCGCTGACCGACAAATTTGGTGGAGGCTAGGGGACTCGAACCCCTGACCCTCTGCTTGCAAAGCAGATGCTCTCCCAACTGAGCTAAGCCCCCAAAATGCAAACAATAGTTTACCTCAGAAATTCTCGGATCGACAACAGCGGCTCTCTAGCCATAACTTAATGCCAGTCGAGGAATAAACCAAGATATCCCTTTTTTGTAGAGGGATCGGTGAGCTTGAACCACAAATTGTTCGCTAGTAACATCTCAAGCGAACCGAGGGAGTAGAACAGGCTTTCTCGCACTAACAAAATTTGTCCTCACCCATCCAAATGAATTCCAAACAACGCAGACGTATACTAAGTTCGCCGTGCGTGTATTGTTAGTCGAAGATGACGAAGTAATTTCTGAGCGGCTCAAGCGTGCGCTCGAAAAAGAAGGTTATCCGACCGACATCGCTTATGATGGGCAAGCCGGTCTCGACATGGCGCGAATGGGAGAATATTCCGTCATCATTCTCGACGTCATGATGCCAAAGCGAGACGGTTGGTCCGTTTGCCAAGCCTTGCGAGATTCCAAAAACACGACGCCAATCCTCATGCTTACCGCAAAGGATGCGATCGAAGATCGAGTAAAAGGGCTTGACCTAGGCGCCGACGACTACCTGGTCAAGCCGTTCTCCCTTAAAGAATTTCTGGCTCGTATCCGGGCACTTACCCGCCGTAGTAAGCTCGAAAAGTCGTCGATTATTCACCTTGGCGAACTCGATATTGATGCCAAAGCCATGACCGTCACCAGAAGTGGAGAGCCACTCAAACTGACCAAGAGAGAATTCACGCTTCTAGAAGCCCTTGCTCGAAATCGAAGAAGAATCCTCTCTCGCGAGTATATTATTGAGCAAATTTGGAACGACGAGGATAGCGTCTCCAATACAGTGAATTTCCATGTAACTTCCCTGAGAAAGAAAATCGACGCTGGTCGCGCAAAGAGTTTGATTGAAACGGTTCATGGCTTTGGCTACCGTATTACGGAGGACGTTTAATGTCTCTGAAGCTTCGATTAGCCCTTTTCAACACTGTATTCGTGCTTATCTCCCTAGGCGTCGGGCTTTTTCTCTTGGTTTCTCAAACACGCAGAGTGTTCTCTGAGTCACTCGACCGGGATCTCATTTCGCGAGCCCGAATGGCAGCCCGAAATCCAAATATGCGAGGTCCCGGTGGCTTTGGTCTTGGTCAAGGTGGTCCCGGTGGACCGAATCAAGGTGGTCCAAATGGTCAACCTCGACAGCAAGGCAACGGTAGTGACCCACCCAACGACGACATCGGTCGCCCAATTCGATATGACGTCGAAGGTAAGCCATTTGATAACCGAGAACATCGGATTTTAGATCCGATAGCTCTCGGCAAAAAGGATCGAATTCGCCCGATCTTAGCTACAGTGCTTGTAAACGGTATTCCAACGCGGGTGATAACGATGGCTATTGGTAGCCAGGAACAACCGATCGGATTCGTACAACTTGGACATGACCTTCAGGATTTTGAAAGGCTTAAGCAGACTCAGCTTTCAACAATTTTCTTACTAATTCCCTTCTCGCTGATCCTTGCTGCTGGAGTCGGATGGTTCCTTGCCGGAAAAGCGGTCAAGCCGATCAATGAAGTGGCAGTTGCTTCGGAAAAAATTTCTGGTAGCGACATGTCAACTCGGCTAGAAATCAGGGGTGACGATGAAATTGGGCGACTTAGTTCTGCTTTTAACGGCATGGTTGATCGTCTCCAACTGTCATTCAATGAACGACAAAAGCTGCTCGACGACCTCAAAGTCGCCCTCGAGAAGCAACGACAGTTTGTAGGCGATGCATCACACGAATTGAGAACGCCGCTCGCTAGAATTCGCATCACAACGAGCAGTGCCCTGGAACAAGAATCGAGTCCAGCGGAGATGAAGGAAGCTCTGGAAATTGCCGATCGCGAGACTGTGCACATGTCAACTTTGGTTGACCAGTTGCTTACCTTAGCCCGGTTAGACTCCGGCCATACTCCCTCGCTGAGCCAAGTCAACTTGTCCAAAATTGCCGCCGAAGCCGCCGCAAGATTTACTGAAAATGAAAGGAATCCTATCAAGTTCGAATTAGTAGCAGATGCGTCAATTCTTGGCGATCACGACGGTTTGATCAGAGCTGTCGTAAATCTAATTGAAAACGCGAAGCGATACGCCGGGGAAAATGAGATTTTGGTCTCAACTCAAATTTCTGGGGGTCAATGCATGTTGGCGGTAAAGGATCTGGGCATTGGAATTGAGCCTCAACACTTGGCTCGTCTAACTGAACGCTTCTACCGGGTCGATGATGCGCGTAATCGTAAGATCGGGGGCACAGGATTGGGATTAGCAATTGTCAAGTCAATTGTCGAATCTAGCCGTGGAGTCATGCAGATTCAAAGTAAGCCAAAAGAAGGGACTGAAGTCCGGCTCATTTTTCCTTTAATTGTGGAAATTTGAAGACCCAAACAATTTCTAAATAAGCGAATCGTATAGTAACCAATGTAAGCGGTGTAAACCGATTCTAGGAAAACAAAATGAAAAACCGAAAAGGATTCCGACTCTCTTGGATCGCAATGATCGCAATTGTAACGTCGGCAAGTGTTGTAGTTGCGCAAGATGGTCGCGGCAGTAATGTCGGAGGACCTGGCGGTGGTCAAGGCGGGCAAGGCAGAGGTCCTGGCGGACCTGGCGGTCAAGGTGGCGGTCAACGAATGGGTGCTCCACGAGGACCAATGCTTCTGATGAACCCTCAAGTTATTAAAGAATTAAAAGAAACCGATGACCAAGTCAAAGCGATTCAAGCCCTCATGATGAAGAGCGGTCAAGGCGGTCAAGGCGGCCGTGGAGGTCCAGGTGGCGGCGGTCAAGGTGGCCCTGGAGGACCAGGTGGAGGTCAAGGCGGACCTGGTGGTCAGGGCGGACAAGGCGGACGTGGAGGTCAGGGAGGCGGCCAAGGTGGTCAAGGTGGTCAAGGCGGAGGTCCTGGTGGCCCTGGTGGCCCTGGAGGACCAGGTGGAGGTCAAGGCGGACCTGGAGGCTTTGGCGGCGGTCAAGGTGGTCCGGGCGGAGGTATGAATCCGGAAGAAGGTCGAAAGATGGAAGAAGCCATCAAAAAGATCCTCAACGCCGGACAATACAAGCGATATCGCCAAATTGATATCCAAGTGCAGGGTCCTAGAGCTTTCATGACGCCGGAAGTAGGCGACGCACTGAACCTTTCTGAAAAGCAGCATGATCAAATTGAAGAAATCATGCAAAATGGTCGTCCTCCTCAGGGTGGACAAGGCGGAGGTCAAGGGGGTCCCGGCGGTGGCCAAGGCGGACCCGGTCAAGGTGGACCTGGTGGACAACAAGGTGGAAGAGGTCAAGGTGGTCCTGGCGGCGACATGGCAAAGTTTGCCGACGACCTCATGAAAAAGATCATGAGTGTTCTCAACGAGAACCAAAAGAGTAAGTTCAAGGAAATGACCGGAGCGCCGTTCAAACTTGAACGACCTCAAGGTGGTCCTGGCGGCGGACAGGGAGGACCTGGTGGTCCTGGAGGGTTCGGTGGCGGCCAAGGTGGACCAGGTCGAGGTGGACCTGGCGGCGGCGGCGGCAACTAGTCCCAGTCCAAACAACTTAGTAACGCCAATCTACACGGGGACCGAAAGGTCCCCTCTTTGCTTTCAGGTTTATTGCATCTCCCAACCCCAAATTCCAGACTCCTAACTATGGACTCCGCGAAGTAAACTATCCCAGTGACTCCACGACTCCACTTTGCCCTCGATGCCGTTCGCAAAGCGGGTCGGTCAACGTTGGAGCACTTCCAATCTGGAGTAGCAGTTGAATACAAGTCCGACGCATCGCCAGTAACTATTGCCGACAAAAACGCCGAGGAAATCCTTCGCGCTCAGATCAATCTTCACTTTCCAGGAGAAACGATCCTCGGAGAAGAGCAAGGCTTAACCGGCACCGGCAACACCCGCTGGATCATCGACCCGATTGACGGCACCAAGTCTTTTATTTGTGGTGTACCACTTTACGCAACGTTGCTCAGCTATGAAGTTGCCGGGGTTCCCATCCTTGGGGTCTCATATTTTCCAGCCCTTGACGAAATGGTTTACGCTGAACAGGGTGCGGGTTGCTTCATGAACGACAAAAGAGTTTCGGTGACTACTCGAAACACTGTGAAAGGAGGTTTCCTCGCATCTGGAGGACCCAACAGCATGGTTAAGTATGGGCGGTGGAACGGCTTTGAAGAAATGTCGGTTCAAGCCGTCGCAACCCGGACGTGGAGCGACGCGTATGGACATTGCTTAGTAGCCACTGGTCGGGTTGATGCCATGATTGATCCGGTGGTCAGCCGCTGGGATCTCAGTGCAATCAAGGTGATTGTTGAGGAAGCTGGCGGAAGGTTTACTGACTTCAGTGGTAATAATCCTTTTGACAAGGGTGATTTCGGGTTAGAAGCAATTTCATCGAACGGACGAATTCATGACGAACTTTTGAGGGTGTACCAAGTTTGAGAGTCTTAGCAATTGACTTTGGCGGCAAGCGAATTGGTGTTGCCGTTGGCGAAACGGACCACAAAGTCGCCACTCCGCGCCCTCAGATAGAAGCTACCGGCACTCTTCGTCTTGACGCATCGAATATTTTTGCTCTTGCGATGAAGGAAGAAACAACCACGGTCATTATCGGTACGCCAATGAACGGAGACGAAGAAACAAAAATGTCGCGAATCTGCCGAATGTTGGGTGCCGAAATCGAAAAACTCGGAGGTACGGTCGAATATGTTGACGAATCTCTCACTTCGGTTCAGGCTGAAGAAGCGTTGAAGAATCAGCAGTGGACGGCAGCAACCGTCAAAAAGCACCTTGATAGCGAAGCCGCCTGTCAAATCCTAGAGAGGTACTTCGGTGGCTAGAGGACAAAAATCGGCAAAAGGAATCATTTGGCTAATCCTCTTGGCTCTTTTGGGCGGTGGCGGTTTTTGGTTCAAAACTCAACTGGATCCGATGCCTGCGGGTCCAATGCAAACCCTTGTCTTTCCCAAACAGCGAGGGATTTCTGGAATCCTAACTGAATTTGAATCCAAAGGCATTATTAAGAGTGCTTTTGCCGCCAAGTTTCTCACCGTATTGGGTGGATCAAGGAAAGTTGTCGACCCCGGCGTTTACCGAGTAGCTCCCGGAATGTCGACCTCAGATGTATTGAGTGCTTTGCGAAATCCAATCAAGCAGTTAGTCCGAATTCCCGAAGAACGATGGATTGCGCGAGTCGCAAAAGTACTGGAAGAAAAGAAAGTTGCCAAAGCGAGTGAGTACATTGAGCTTTCTAAGCACCCGGAGAAATTTGCCGAGTCGGGAATTCCGTTCTTTAACAATTCCCTCGAAGGGTTCCTTTATCCTGACACATACAATTTTGCACCTGACATCGGCGCAGACTATGTTATCAAGCGGCAACTGATGAACTTCGCCAAGAAGACTGCGGGTGTCGGTCTTACCAAAGCGAACATGCGCCGTACACTCATCATCGCTTCGCTGCTGGAACTTGAGGCAAGTGACTACAAAGAGAAACAAATGATTGCTGGTGTCATCGAAAATCGCCTTCTCCGCAGAATGAGATTGCAGATTGACGCAACAATCAACTATGGGATTCAGGAATGGAGACCGTTGGTTTACAAGGACTACACCAATGTCAAATCTCCTTACAACACCTACCTTGTAAATGGTTTAACTCCGGGTCCCATTTGCTCCCCTACCGTGAAGTCAATCCAAGCAGCTTTGCATCCCATAAAGCACAAGTTTGTCTATTACATCACTATGCCCGACGGCATAACTCGGTTCACGGCAACCTATCCAGAGCACCTTGTAAACGTAAAATTGCGCGATACTATGAAGGCAAAGAAAAAATGAGATTTCGCGCAGGTACTTTTGATCGATCCAAAACGGGGATTCTCCGACCGTTTTGTCCTGCCCACGCAGTTGCAACTTTGCCAGAAATTAGCCTCGAAGATCTAAAAGCCGAGTCAAAGAGCCTAATTCTTCTAGATGTCGATCACACCCTCGTCAAATGGAAGCAAGAAGAGTTCTCAACCGAAGTTTTAGCTTGGGTTGCTAAAGCAAAGGAAATGGGATTTCAACTTTGTATTCTGAGCAATACTAGACATCCCGAACGACTTGCCCGATTAGCGGCGGTTTTGGATATTGAACCATTTCGTGGCAGGTTCAAACCAAGCACACATATGTACGAAATGGCATTGGCAAAGTTCGGAAAAAGACCGGAAGAAGCAGTGATGATTGGTGATCAAATCATGACCGATATCCTCGGTGCCAACCGTAGCGGAATTGATGCCATTTGGGTCCAAAAAATGGAGGGTCCCGAGTTCGCAGGAACCAAATTCAATCGGGTTGTGGAACTTTTGGTCACGAGTTTGCTTTATCGTTCTCTAGTGACTCCATCTGACGCAATTGATACCTCGGCTAATTTGCCCTTTCTCGAGCGAACCATTGTCAAGCAGTTTTTGAAATTTTGTTTTGTCGGGGGAATCTCATTTGTTATCGATTCGACGATCCGCTACATTCTTATGTTTGTCATTTCGATTGACGGTGTCCTTGTGAGCCAAAAGGTCGGACAAACCCTCATGGAAAGGGCGCCGACGCTCTTCCAGTTTGCTACCGCACCTGACAAAGCGTTTTTCCCAATCGCAACCATCTTTGCGGCATCCATCGCAATGATTAACTCGTACTTCCTCAATCGATCCTTTACGTTTAAAGTTAAAGATAAGGAAGGCAAGAAGGGACAAGTTCTCCGCCTTTACGTCGTTGGATATCTAGGCTTGCTGCTGAACCTGGCGGTAGGAACCGGGCTCTACAATATCATTCCCGGACACAAAAAAGTGAGTTTGGCAATTACCATGATCGTTTCAGCGACAGTCGTCGCGATGTGGAATTTCGTCGGTCAACGGTACTTTGCCTTTCGAGCGCACGAGGCTGAATGAGTGAGTTCTTTCCTTGGCGCAAGGCTCCCGAAGCAAACTTCGCCGTTATCGGCTGCCCGATCGGGCACAGCTTGTCTCCAAAAATGCATTCCGCTGCTTTTCAAGCTTGCGGTCTGGAAGCAACTTATGTCGCCATTGAAGTCCAAGTTGGTGAGGTTCATGATGCGTTAGATCGACTCCAGAGCCTCGGGTATCGGGGCGTAAATGTGACGGTTCCGCATAAGGAAGATGCCTTCGACTGGTGCCAGGACGCAACCGATGTTGCCGTGAGGCTAGGAGTCTGCAACACAATTGACTTCAAGCGTAACCGAGGCACAAATACTGATGTCGTTGGCTTCACGTCGAGCCTAACCGGACATGAGTTTCAGTCCAAAACTGCCATCGTACTCGGTGCTGGTGGCAGTGCTCGATCTATCGTTTATGCACTTGAAACCGACGGTTGGTCGGTAGCGCTGTGGAACCGAACCGCGTCGAGAGCAACCAGGCTCGTCGAACAATACGGGCTTGATTCTACGATTGTCGAAGAACCGATCCTCGCCGGTTACGATCTTATTGTCAATTCAACGTCTGCAAGTCTTGGTGGAAATCGCTTGCCAATAGATTGGAGTCAAGCAGACAAAAAGGCACTGGCTTACGATCTTGCCTACGCTGAAGGCTTAACCCCGTTTCTGACCGATGCGAACTCAAGGGGCATAGCCGTCCAAGATGGTCGCAGAATGCTAATGGAACAAGGTGCCGCGTCTTTTGAATTTTGGTGGGACCAGCCTGCCCCGAGAGACGCCATGATGGCTGCAATCTCATGAGCGCGCTCCTTCCAACTCGCGAAAACCTCGCCTTTGCAACTCAACAACTCCAGGCAGGAAATCTCGTGATCCTCCCGACCGAAACTGTCTATGGCTTAGCGGCTGACGCCACGAATCCAGAAGCAATTGCCAAGATCTTTCAGGTAAAAGGGCGACCAGCCGACAACCCCTTAATCGTGCATATCGCTTCCCTGAAGCAAATTACTCAATTTGCGACTTCGATCCCGGACTCGGTCCAACGCCTAGCAGAGGCATTCATGCCGGGACCATTGACGATCGTCCTGCCCAAGCAACCTCACGTCTCAGAAATTGTGACCGGTGGTCTCGATACGGTCGCAATTAGGATGCCCGACCATCCAGCTTGTTTGGCAGTTATGGAGCTCGGGGACCTTTCTCTTGCCATGCCTAGCGCAAATCCCTTTATGGGGCTCTCACCCACAAACGTGAAAATGATTGATCCAAGCCTCATCGAGGGAGCAGCGGCAATTGTCGATGGAGGTTCTTGCACAGTAGGTATAGAATCGACCGTGCTTGACTTAACTTCAAGTGAACCAACAATCCTCCGTCCTGGTTCAATCAGCAAAGAACTCATCGAGGACGTACTTAATCTCAAAGTCGGATCATCAGATGCAGTCCGTAAAGCCCCCGGGATGTACCGCCGTCACTATGCTCCTCGCACAAAATGCGTAGTCACTGGAGTGGTTGAGCCGGACCAACCTGGACTGGTCTTTGATGAGCCGGAAAACGCCAACCAAATCCAAATGCCGATGGATTCAAAAGCATATGCTCAGCAACTCTATGCGTCGCTTTCAGATCTAGATTGTCGGGGATTGCCCGAATTCTTTGTACAAGCCCCGCCAATGAATGTTCATTGGCTCGCGGTTTGGGATCGATTGTCGAAAGCAACTTCCTAAGTATTGAAAGTCTTGATAAGCTTGCCGGTTTCTTCTTCAACCAAGTTCCATTTCTTTGGTATCCCCTTGATTCGAAGGGCTTCCCTCGGCGCGTAGCAACAAAGATCAGCTGCGACATCTACACCAAAGTCCTCGGTCAAATTCTCAAAAACGGTTTTGAGCGTCACGGCGCTGCCAGCCAAGTTTCCTGTGTCGGCAAGTCGCACATCTCCTTCACCCACAATGCAATCCAGTCCCCACATTTTGATTTCGGTTCCTGGTTCCATTCCAGATGCCATGGTTGAGTCACTGACCCCGACAACTTGACCATCTACAAGTCTTGCCTGAATAAGCAGCATAGCCGCCTCCGGGCTCACGTGGACTCGATCATAGATCAGTTCGGCATTAAATGGCGTCAGGGTCATTGCCGCTCCTAAAGCACCTGCTTCGCGGTGGTGAAGCCCTCGCATTGCATTAAACGTGTGGGTGCTGTGTCGAAGTCCCGCTTCGTGGGCAAGGGCGGCCTCATCATAAGTTGCATTTGTATGCCCCATGCTCACAATGACTTTGTGTTTAACTAAGCGAGTTATGAGTTCGATTGCCCCTGGCAACTCTGGCGCAAGAGTCACGATCTTCAATCTTCGATCACTCAAGATCTCTTCCCATTCAGGACCAGCGTCTTCAGGATCAAGAATGAACTCCTGAGGCTGGGCGCCAGGAAACTCTTCGGAAATAAACGGTCCTTCAAGGTGAAATCCAAGGATCATCGGGTTCGAAGGAAGATTAGAAAGTGCAGCTTTAACATCTTCGGCAGAAGCAGTCACAGTTGTTGGCAGAAAGCCCTCGTATCCATCCGCTGAAAGCTTGGTACATAAGAATGCCATTTGCTCTTTTGTCGCCGACATAAAGTCAACTCCGAAAGCGCCATGAATGTGAATATCGATGAATCCAGGAATCAGGACGCCTTCAGGCTCCCCACTCTTAATATCATTCATCTCACCGGTTTCGGTGTCAAACCGAATCAAATCCAATCCATCTTCGCCCGGGGTTAAAACAACAATTCTGCTCATAACGTCTTTGCAAATCCTCCATGCTCACGAACCACATGACCCTCAAGCTCCAGGATTGTCAAATCAGCAAGAACTTCGCTCATGTCCAGCCCAGTCAACTCAACAATCTTTTCGACTGAAAGCGAGTTAGCGGATAGTACTTCCAAGATTCTGCCAGATATTCCCTCAACCTCGGCCTTTACGGGAGGGGAAATTCTTTCAATGCCCAAAGATTCGATGACCTGCATAGGGTGATCGACCATCGTTGCCCCATCTCGAATGAGCGCATGTGAGCCCTGAAATCCAAACTGGTCAATTTGCCCCGGTACAACGAAAACCTCTCGTCCCTGCTCCGCCGCAAACCCTGCCGTTCGAATTGCTCCCGATTTAGTCGGTGCTTCGATCACAATTACGGCTGAACTAAGGGCAGCAATGAGGTGATTGCGCTGAATGAATTTGTAGTCGGCCGGCTTGGTACCAATGCCAAACTGGCTCATCAGGCACCCGTTCTCTTTGATTCGAGTGAAAAGACCACCATGAGAGCTCGGATACAGATGGTCGACTCCACAAGCAAGTACAGCAATTGTCGAGCCACCAACGGACAGAGCGCCTTCATGGGCGGCAGCATCAATTCCCACTGCACCACCACTTACAACGGTGATTCCGTGGCGGGCAAGCTCTTCGGCAAATTTCCGAGCACAGACTCTTCCGTACGAAGTTGCACTTCGAGTTCCTACGATGGCGACACAAGGCTTTTCAAAAGCACTTGGATTTCCTGCATAGAGAAATGCAGGAAGTACTCCGCTAGCAAACTCCAATGTCTCCGGAAATTCATCTTCGGTCAAAACGCCGATATCTGCACTAAACTCGTCTTTTGCCGATCCTAATCGTCGCTTTTCAGAATCGGATAGCTTTGGTGAATCTAAAAGTTTGTCTCGCCAAAAAGAGTTTGGGTCGAGAGATTGAATAACCTCTCGACCCTTTTGCGCTGATAATTCAGCGGTAAGAAACGCGTTCCAGTTTTTTAGGGCATTCAGCGGACTAACCGCCACCAAATCCGCCGCCGCCGCCAAGTCCAGCTCCGTCACCGCCGCCAAATCCGCCGCCAGGACCACCACCTCCGGCCGGTGGCTTCGTATCTGATCCAGGTCGCTTAAGCGGTTCAAGCGTATTGTCAATTCTCAAGGTCGCAACGAACGTAGTTGTATTTCCCATCCAATCGGTAGCGGTCAGCCGCAATGTCCGTCGACCATCTCGCAAGTTGGCATTTTTCTTCGACGTAGATAATTGGCAGATAAGATATCCATCTCGTCCAAATTCATAGTTATATGGCACTCCGTCGATTTCCAATTTCACCGAAGACATGTTGATTCCGGAAGCCTCGTCCTCAACTTTGAATATGAATTCTTGCCCGCTCTTGCCGGAAAGAATTTCTCCGGGGCCAGGCCAAATTTGTTTGACCTCAGGACCTACTAGGTCTACCCCCGAGTCAACATCAAAGGCCAATAGACTTGCATCCGCTGCAGGTACAAGCAATGTTTTTCCGGCAATGGCAACGGGAACAACGATATCAACAGTTGTAACCGGATCGGAAGAAGTTGAAGAATTTGGTCTTCCTCCTTGTGCACCGCCAGGACCTCCTAGACCACCAAGACCTGGACTTGCTCCACCCGAACCTGAAGTCGATGAAGAACTAGCAGTTCTTGCAGCTTCATTCATTGGACGAACGTAATATTGCCACTCAACCGTACTCGTTGCTGGATTCACGAGATTCAAAGAACCATTTGCGGTTGCAACAATAAACTTTTTGCCGACAAAAGTAGGCCGTACTGCTGGCTGAGACTTAAAGTCAATTGGTTTTCGTGCGTTTTGAATTTGACCCGCCATATCGAACACATAGGCACGACCGGCCGGACTAACACACAATATCGTGCCGCCACCAACTTCCGGAGAAAAAAGCATTCTCTCAGGAAGAGGGACTTGCCACTTTACCGAACCAGAGAACGCATTGAGACAAGCCATAAAGTTACTGGTGTAAACATAGTAATAGCCATCTTTCATTGTCATCGCGCCGTCTGGCGGTGTTGACCCAAAATTCTGACGCCAAGCAAGCTTTCGAGTTCGAATGTTTACTGATTGAAGATAGTTCTTGTTGTCAAAAAAGGCAACGAGATCTCGACCATCCGACTGCATTGGACCTCGAATTCCATCCAGGACCCTATAAGCTCCATCCGGATAAATGGTCTGACCCGTCACCGTGTCAACCCCCATGATGTTTCCGCCTTCCATTGGAAAAGCAATTTCGTTTCCAAGGGCCACAGGCTGACTAGTAATTTGATATGGAGCCTGATAGAGCCACTTAAGCTCGCCCGACATCGGATTAACCCCGTAAACGTCCTTTTGATCGGTGTAAACAACTAGAACACCATTGACGAGTACAGGCGCTTTTCGAAGGATCCCATTTAGCGGTGCTCCGTTCGGAAACTTCCATTTTGTGTTTCCAGTCTCGCGGTCGATCGCGAAAACTCGGTTACCCAAATTGAAGAAAATAGTATTGCCGTCTACCAATGGCGTGCCAGCAGGCACTACCGAAGAAGGCTGTTGCCATCTCCAAGCCAAAGGAGCAGGCCCATCAAACTGCGCAGCCGCAGTGCCGACTGCCATCGCAATTGTTGCAATGACGAAAGTACGAATCCCAAACATGTTTTTGCAGCGTCTCCAAGATCGCCCGGCGACCTATCCCAAGGACATTGTAATTCTACTAGGGTTCTTTTGTCCAGTGATAGGGGCGGTTACACATTAGACGCACAAAAATTAATCTGGATTCATTCTTTTACGTACAGACTTTTTTTGGCCGGGATTGGGACGTTTTGAGCCTAAATACAGGAAAATGGCTTTTGTTCGGCTCACTAGACCGTCTTGCAATCTGTCAGCAAGCATCTTAAATTTAGGCAAGAAAGTAAGATATTTTTTTGATTTCGGACCTAAACCATCCCTCGTCACTCAATATCAATTGAATAGTCCACGTCAAAAATTGGAGATTCAACCGCTAGATTTCCATCAAATACGACTTCATCCTTGGTTGGGGCGGGAATTTGGTGGGCCCAGCAAGATTCGAACTTGCGACCTCACCCTTATCAGGGGTGCGCTCTAACCAACTGAGCTATGAGCCCGCGAGGAATTAATATACC
>JAYVHY010000263.1:0-3530 GCA_043770615.1 Armatimonadota bacterium
TTGAATTTAAATTTTGATGGAGCAATTGGAAACCTCTTTTGCCCGCTCGTCATGGTAGTTACCCTCTGACCACGTCGAACCTGCTCGGGAAGATCGGTATTGAATAATTCGGCGAGCTTTGGCTTGTAGTCCCAGAGGTCCAATTGACTTGGTCCTCCGCTCATGAACAGAAAGATTACGCGTTTTGCCTTAGGGGCAAAATTGGGAATTCCCGCTAATCCCTTGTGTCCTTGCTCGCCAAATGCGGCAGCCAGGTCGGCAGTTCCCCCCAATCCTCCAACGGTCAATAGACGGCTAAGTGCAGCCGTGCCAATGCCAAGCGCCGCCTTGCCAAAGAGTTGGCGACGGGTTGTCAGGAGGTCAAATTCGCGTAGAGGGTCCATGGTTAATGCACAGTTAGAAATTCATCCGTGTTCATAAGAGTTGAGCAAATGATCATCCAACTTGCTTGCTCGGTTGGGGAAATATCCTTGCTCTGGGGAGTTAGACCAACCATGAGCAACTTCTTGGCGGCACCAGTATCATTGGTGTATTTCTGCCGATAGAATCGAAGGGCTTTGGACAAGAGTTCAATTTCGATTGGCTTTGGCGGTCGGGAAACGGTCAAATCATAGGCAAGTTTGAGGCGACCTAAATCGTCCATTTTTTTGGATAGCAAACGCTGAGACATTGTTCTGCTGGCTTCCAAAAATGCCGGTTCATTGATCGTCGTTAGGGCTTGCAAAGGTGTGTTGGTGGTTGATCGTCTGACAACACAAGTGTCTCGCGTTGGAGCGTCGAGCAGGAGCATTGCAGGATGAGGTGCGGTGCGCTTCCAAAATAAGTACATACTTCGGCGATAGATCGACATGCCGCGATCTTGTTCGTAGATATGGGTCGCACTTGCGGGATCCGATGCATTTTCCCAAATGCCATCAGGCTGATATGGTTTGAATCCGCGTCCGCCTTGCTGATCGACCAAGATACCGCCCGCAAGAAGGGCTTTGTCTCGAATGACCTCGGCATCGAGTCGGAAGCGTGGGCCACGAGAAATGAGTCGATTCTCCGGATCTTTTGTCAGCTTCGCGGGACTGATTTTGGACGACTGACGGAACGATGCAGAAGTCACAATCATCCGATTGAGCTTCTTCATGCTTCCGCCATTTTGACTAAAGGATACAGCTAGATAGTCCAATAGTGGTTGGTTCTCGGGCCATTCGCCTTGACTGCCAAAATCCTCGGTCGTTTTTACGATTGCGGTTCCAAAATATTGCTGCCAAACTCGATTGACGAAGACACGATTAACCAAAGGATTTGTCGGTCCGGTTAACCATTTTGCAAACCCTAACCGGTCTTGCTTCACGCCAGTTGGAATGGTCCCAAGGAAACTCGGAGTATGTCGCTCAACGGGATCTCCCTTTTGGGTGTATTCTCCTCGCTTGAGAATGAACGTTGGTCGTGGACTGGACATTTCTTCTGCGACAAGTGACATTGGAATCGATGCTTCCAGCTCGTCCCGGTCCTTCTTTAGTTTTGCGAAAGAAGTCTTGGCTGGGCTTTCAGGTCCAAACTCTAAGTAAACAGCTCCCAATTCCCGCTTTGCCTCAAGATTGGTTAGAGTCATTTTTGCGGCTTTGATTGCCGACTCAATGCGCTTTGCATTGGGATTAAATAGCCGGAGGTTTAGTCCATCTCCTGCAATTCCGTTGACAACTTTAACTAGAAGCGTGTTTCCTCCGGCCTGAAAATCTCCAGTTACTTGATCAATTCCTTGATTCAACCCTCGCCCAATTTTGTGTGAATGGATGAGCTTGAGGTTAAGCCAGACTTTGACGGCATCGTCGCTTGATACTCCAAAGGTAATTTTTTCTGCCTTCGGCAAAGTAATGGTTCCCCGAACATAGATTGACGAGTTATCGCGGCCAATTAGGTTCGGAAAGTCCTTGCCGTTTTCAAAAGCGAATGGCTTCCAGAAGGCGTCGCCGGTCCTTAAAAGTTCTGGAGTCTCGGCCCGATCGAACGCAATGTCGAAACTTGGTGACGAATAGACTGGACTTATTAGCCAATTGCTACTCGTTAAAGTTGGCGGGCTTTGTTTTGTGAAATATTCTTCTGCCGCCGTTAAGTCAACCGAGTCCTTGAGATCATTCATCGATTTCGATATGGCGTTTAGTTTCACTTCCTCGCTTGGAGTCGAAGCGCGCACCACCGGCGGAGGAAGGAGAATATTGCCATCGAGCGGCTCATCTTTGGTGCTGTTGAAGTAAGCGTACAACCCATAGTAGTCCTTCTGCTTAATCGGGTCGTATTTATGATCGTGGCATCTTGCGCATTGGACGGTTAGCCCAAGCATGACTGTGCTGGTGGTATCAACCCGGTCGAAAGTATTGCGGGCGAGGAACTCTTCAGCAATTGCTCCGCCTTCGTCTGATGTTAAGTTCATCCGCACATAGCCCGTCGCAATTCGTTGCTCGGTTGTAGGATTTGGCAGTAGGTCTCCTGCAAGTTGCCATTCGATAAAGTCCTTGAATGGAATGTCTTGGTTGAACGCCCGAACCACCCAATCGCGATACGGAAATACGCCTCGCTCGTTGTCCAGTTGAAGGCCATGGGTATCACCATATCGAACGGCATCGAGCCAGTACCTCCCTTGATGCTCGCCATACGATGGCTTGGCGATGAGTCGGTCAACGTATCTTTCATATGCGCCTACCGCTTTGTCTGTGCGAAACTGGGCAAGCTCAGCGGGACTTGGTGGCAGACCGGTAAGAACTAAAGCGGCTCGAAGCGCTAAAGTGTCGCGATCTGCCTCTGGCTCAGGTTTCAATCCAGAACTTTCCAGCTTGGCAAGGACAAAGCGGTCAAGCGAATTTCGACTCCAAGTGCTGTTACTCACCTTTGGAAGAGAAGGCAACGTTGGTGGAACGTATGACCAATGCTTTTCGTAGATTGCTCCCTGAGTGATCCATTGCCGTAGAATGGCAATCTCTGATTCTTTGAGAGGTTTCACCCCAGAGTCTTCCGGTGGCATTCTCGAGCCCGGGTTCTTGTCCTTGACCCGGTGGATCATGGGAGACTTGTCCGGAGAGCCCTTGGTGATTGCCCGCGAACTCAGCATGTCGAGTCGAAGGTTAGCGGCAGCTTTGGCCGCGTCAGGACCATGACACTTGTAGCATTTTTGACTCAAAATCGGAACGACATCGCGCCCAAAGTTAATTTTGACCGTTGAGGTCTTCGGCTTCTGAACGTTCAAAACGGCGTATCCGAATACGCTTACGGAAAGCAAAATAATGGGCAATGAACGCTTCATCAGATCGACCCTAACGGAAACCCGATGTTACCTTTCGGACATCCCCCAAGAATCACCTTTTTTAACACTTCGGCGAAACCTCGAAGAGTAGAATGTGTTCAACCATGCTGAGTCTTTTGCTATCGTCAATCGTTGTTCTTCAGGAACCTACAATGTTGCCGATTGGCAAGTACATTAGCCCGGAAGGCACTCACGTTGAAGTTGGTAGCTATCCCCTCAATATGGTTTCGACCAACGACGG
>JAYVHY010000264.1:0-3528 GCA_043770615.1 Armatimonadota bacterium
GGCAACGTGATGTGGCGGAACTGAGACCACGTTCCGGCTCCATCGAGACGAGCCGCTTCGTAGTAGCTTTCTGAAATGCCTTGGAGTCCAGCGAGGAAAATGATCATTCTTTGCCCTCCTATTCCCCATAACGACATGAGCACGAAAGCAAATAGCGTGTATTTTTCGTTTTGTAGCCATTCAATGTTTGGAAGCCCCAAGAATGCCAAACCTTGGTTAAGAATGCCGCTATCGGCATTAAAGACCCATTGCCAGACCAATGCGGATGCAACTGCCGGCACCATCGACGGCAAATAGAACAACGTGCGATACAATCGCACACCCTTTACTGGTTGATTCAGCAAGAGCGCTATGCCTAGCGATCCCATTACTCCCAGTGGGACCGTTAAGAGCGCATAGAGCGCCGTGTTTTTTAGAGATTTCCAAAAAAGCGGATCTTCTGTAAAAAGTCTTCGGTAGTTCTCCAAGCCAACAAACTTAGAATTGGCTAAGTCGTATTTGTACAATGAAAGCACGAAGGAGGAAAGCATTGGTCCAACCGTAAAGATCAAGAATCCGATTAGCCATGGGCAAATGAACAAGAATCCCCAGAATTCTTGTCGATCAACCAAGCGCTTTTGGGATCTTCGTTTCACCAGCCTGGTTCCTCCGCCAGTACCCTGTTGACCGCTTTGGCGGCTTCTTTGCCGACGATTCTTGCATCACGCTCCCGACCACTCCACAGTGCATCGAGTTCGTTGTTCATCGTTGTTGTCCACTCCGACCAACGATCATCGATCGGCAATTGCTTGCCTCCCTTGACCGCGTCTACAAAAATATGGATTTGGGACGGTGGGAGTGAGGAATCTAAGTACTCCTTGCTGGTAGCTACAGCTTTACGGGTCGGAAAGCTTCTACGGTTGGTAATGTAAAGTAGCTGTTCGGTCTTTTCACTAGTGATGAATCGTGCGAACCTCCACGCAGCTTGCGGATGTTTGCAATGTTTTGGAATAACGAGCTGGTTCCCTTTGACAATTGTCGCACCCGAAGCAGGACCAGTTGGGATTGGAACCACGTCCCACTGGAAGTCCTTAACCGCCTTTCGATACCTGGGTGTCATACCCATCCAGTCAATACTCATACCAAGCTTCCCGCTCTCAAATGTAAACGCAGAGTTTGCACCCTGGGCCGGCGTGGGGCAGCATGTATATTTGAAACGAAGGTCTGCCAAGAACTGGAGTCCAGCAATTGATCGAGGGTCATCAAGCCCAGACGCGGTATGGTCCTTGTTGAGTAGTTCCCCACCGAAACCGTAGATAAATGGTATCCAGGAAGGGAACTGTGGCATTGCAATTCCAAATTGTACGAAACGGTTCTGAGAGTCCTTTTTGGTCAGGTTTACCGCTGTTTCTACAAACTTGTCGTAATTCCACAATCCTTTGGACCACAAGGTGTACGGATCCTCAACTCCCGCCTTGGCGAACATTGACTTGTTGTAGTAAATGACGTTTCCACCAAACAGGACATTAAGGCCAAACAATCTACCGTCAATCTTTCCTTCTTTGATCGGTTGATCAAAGAATTCGCTTTCTTTCCACGTCGGGTCATTCTTTGCAAGATCGGTTAGATCCAAAAAGAAGTCCTTACGTTGTAAGTTGGCAAAGTTATAATGATCAACCCGCAGGACGTCGGCTGCCGTATCCGAAGCCAACATTACAACGGACTTATTTGCGTATGCGGTCCCGGGCACTTTCAGGAGCTTAACTTCGATATCGGGATTCTCAATGTTGAACTGGGCACATAGCTTTTCTTCGAGTCCTAACTGCTCAGGATTCCCCCAGGCCATATATCGGATTTTGATTTTGTTAGAAGCCTGTTGATTGGCGCAACTTGACACCACGAGGAGGGCAAAAGCACTTTGAATCGCCCATCTAAATCCTTGCTTCATGTTCATTCAATCCCTTGCATTCTAACCAGCTTCTAAAAATGTTGCAATGATGTAGAATACTTTCTTTGGTCTAACGAGATATCATAGACACTCAGGTTGCAATTTGTGCTTGACTTAAGGCGAATTGTAAGCTAGATTTAGATTGATTTTTGTGGAGTCTCTTTGATTAAGACAGATACGATAAACGGCAGCTCACAGTTGATGCCGACAAATACACGAGCGTTTAGACATGTTCCAATTACGATTGGAGCATTGTTGATCGGCGGAATCGGGTACGCGACCTCGGTGACTGAGCCAGCATTTCAGATAAACGGTCAGCAAATTCCGCCGAAAACCGATACCAGTCAAGTTCAAAATAAGGCGACACCGATCGTTCCGACGGTTGCGCTACCGTTAGAGCCTATCACTGGAATTACCTTTGCCAATGAGTCAGGCGTAACTTATGTGGTTGCTAGGAGCCTAGCAGAGAAGCTCGGATTAGAAATTGAACTTGATGCGAAAGAAAAAGTTCTTACCATTGGCGACAAGAAATTTGAAGGATTTAGAAGACTCTACGCCGGTGATGTCTTGTTTGCGGTCCGTGATATTGCAAAATTTGAAGGGACAATAATTCCGTCGTTGATTGAAGGAACTGTCAGTGTTGAAACCAATGGTCTACAGTTTGATGTTGTCGTTGGAAAAAAGCGAGTAGAAGTTGACAAAGCCGCCCAGGAACTCACCGGTTTTCAAGGCGATGTCGTCGTGATAAAAACAAATGTCAGCACCGGAATGCCGGGGCACAATACACCGGTTGGTGAGTTCAAAACTGGACCAAAAGAGCGGATGCATTATTCACGTAAATACAATAATGCCGAAATGCCCTATGCCGTCCAAGTAAATGGCGATATTTTCTTCCATGGGGCTGGTTCGGTCCCCTACTACCCTGCATCTCATGGTTGCATTCGAATTCCATTAGGTCGAAAAAATCCGGCAAAGTACCTTTATAACTGGGTTGACAGGGGAGTTGATGTCAAAATATCCGGAAAATATGAATGGGTTTCCCGTCGCTCAAAGAAAAGGCGAAGTGGCTAGCCACAAATTTATAAAAGTTTGGATCCGTTATTGACGGATTTCCTATACGAAAAAAAGGAGGCGTTGGTCAAATTGACCAACGCCTCTTCGATTGATTTAGGTTACGGTGCGGGTATCGGAGCCGTACCTAGTGTTGCTTGTTCAGTCGAGAACGTGAAGACACTTGGTGTGATTCCTGTTCTTGTTGGGTTGACCGCTCGGATAACCATCGAGACTTGGTTTGAACCACTGACATAGAGAGCGATCTGGGCTGCAGTTAACTCAATCGTCTTAGTTACTCCCGCAGTCGAAAGTCCAATCGACGTGATCTGATCATAGGCTCCCGTGTTCTTGTTTCGAAGAGAAACAAGCGCTGACGCTCCAGTTGGACCATACAGTGTCAGATAGGCTCTGAGCGTGTCGACTTGTTCCGTAAACGGAAGGTTGTAAACCGCATTGAATCCCGCGACTTGACCCAGCCCTTTGACCGATACCGACTGAATATTCAGTTTCTTGGCATCTACTGCGTAAAGACTTGTCTTATCACCCGA
>JAYVHY010000265.1:0-7881 GCA_043770615.1 Armatimonadota bacterium
TGGGAGCCTTCGTTGTTTCTGGGGTCGATTTTTACTTGTTCCAAAGAGCCTTAATTTCGCTAAGGGTTAAACGGAAATCACCCCATGGTGTGTATCCGATGACTTCGTTGTTATCACCGTTAACCAGTCCAGTTTCAATTCGCGGGTCGGTCCAACATGCACCCCACCACATGATCCTTCCAAGGTTCGGGGTAAGTGTCCCCGCGACATCTCGAGCATATAGCTCAGTTCGAATCGCGGCCAACAATGACTCACGAGTCGCCTGAGCTTGTGGCAAAGGCGCCATTGAACCGCCGATATCTCGGTGAGACTTGCTGAGCAGCCGAATCTGATCAAAGGTCAAGTTCGGCCAATTGGGCGAAGAACCATCGGAGAATTTCATTCCAGGATTGAATGGGGAACCTCCGGACTGCGCACCAGTAAAGTAGCACTCAGTTATGTCAACTATTTTGGCTGACCCCGGCATAGGAAGGCCTGCGACCAAATCAACCTGCTTCTCTAGTTCAGCTACCCATCGTTTGGCGTATTCTGCTGGAGTCTCCCATCGTCCTTGCGCAGGATCAATGAGGGAGCTGGTCATTAGGTCTCCTGGCGCAGTTGAAGCGTACGGTGACGAGGCATTAAATCTCCAACGATATATTGGCGAGTTAAAGTGAAGTGCTCGACGTCCACAAATTGTCGGCCAGGCTTTACCGGTCATTTCCTTCGGATAGGTTGCAACTTCGTTCAGACCTGGAGCCATGCTTCCAGCCCACTGGATGTTGCGAATGAGCCCTTTAGTATAATTCAACCGGTAGGAATCAACACTTTCGCCAAACATTGAGAACGCTGGCATCGTTAACTGATTGGCACCAAATGTCGAGGGCACTTGATTGTTCGCCATGTTCGAGAGCCGAGGGCGATAGTCCGTAGTGCTCATTGTCCCTTCCAATACTTTGCCGACACCGTCCCAGCTACCGACTTGACCGTTTACTGATCCTCCAGGGTGCCCTGCTGACGGCTCGTTTCCAAGTTGAAAGGCCATTCGAGCAATGAAATTCTCGGTCATGGTGCCTTGTGTGCGTTGGCGAGTAAGGTTAGCCGCGTAGTCGTTAACATCCCAAACAAAAGTCTGGACATGGGACTTGATATAAGGCAAGTACGCATCATAGGGTCTCCACCAGTCTCTCTTTGATGGGTCACCGGTTGTAATTGACGTGCCAATGGAGACGCCCCTTGCGTCGGTCGCGATTGTCGACCAGGCGTCGGTGGGCGTTACATCTGGATAGACACCAGGAGTAATGTTCCACAATAAGTTGAGACCATTCGAAAGATCTGTTCCCCGGAACATGATGCGTCCGACAATTGCATTCAAATTTCTATCTCGGTTGAGTTGTCCACTATAGTTGACTGGATTCGGAAAGTGGTTCTGTAAATTGGCTGCGACCCGGACCCAACTATTCTTCGGCAACAAGTCAGTAATTTCGTAAATGTCTGCCCAGCTGTGATTGGCAGGATCGCCCCAATGTCGTCCAGTTGGGCAAGGTGTCACTCCGGCGCTAGTCATTACTCCGGCTGAATTGTTAAATCGTGCGGCAGGTTTTCCATCGTTATATCCATAATTCTTGTAGTCACCTGGAGATTGATAACCAAACAAATCCGGGGCGGGAACATTTAGCCCAAAACGAGCTGCATACCAGGCATCGGTTTGTGCCGAGGCTATTGCGCCAACGAGGATTAACGCCATTGTAGATAGAGACTTCATGGTTGGCATTTGCCGTAATGCCAACCTCGATCCTCTCGTCAATTTTGCTAGGTTGAGCCTAAGTAACTCCGAACTGTTATGTTTGCCAGGTCATATGGCACGCGACGTCCCATTTGGCTTGAATACCCTTATCCCGCCACATAGTGATTTGGCAATTCCGCCAAGATTCGTTTAACATTTTTCTCGTTTTTGCCGAAGTCAGTACACATTGTCTTCAAGGCGCACTCGCTTCGCACCTTGGTCGCTCCACCCTCGACGATTGAAATGATGATCTTTTCACCAATTGACTTAGAAGCAGCCCCAGTTGAAGCGGTGATTCCATTATTGTCAAATGAGGGTCCCCACCCAAAGCTCCTCAGAGTGTTGAGCAATGACAACTCAATATTCGTGTTCGGCGGAACATTGACGATCGTCTCTTCATGATATGCAGGAAAACCAAATGCCATCAGTTTCAATTCTATCTCGCTGAGAGCCCAAATACGCCAAACTTATAGGGTGCGAATTCTTGTGATTGGTAGTGGGGGACGGGAGCATGCGTTAGCTTGGAAACTATCGCAAGAAGCCGAGGTGATTTGCGCTCCCGGCAATGCGGGAATTGCGGAAGATGTTGAGTGCATTCCTACACAAGTCCATGACTTTGCCGGCATCCTCTCCATTGCACGAAGTCGAGAAATCGATTTAGTGGTCGTCGGTCCAGAAGACCCCCTCATCGCTGGTCTGGGTGATGCGCTTCGTGAACAAGGATTTCTCGTCTTTGGTCCTGACACATTACCGGCTCAACTTGAGGGTTCCAAGGCGTTTGCTAAGGCAATGATGCAACGCGCAGGAGTGCCTACCGCCGCATATCAGACATTCATTGACACAGTAGCCGCCAAGGAATATGTTAAGAGCCAATACGCCGATGGAAAGCAAGTTGCACTAAAAGCGAGCGGTAATGCCCTTGGTAAAGGTGTCATCGTTTGTCCGACCCTCGAAGAAGCGTTGGAAGGAATCGACACTCTTAAAGCCCTAGGTGAGGCGGGAAGAACCCTTGTCATCGAAGAAAGACTGGTTGGTAGGGAGTTTAGTCTCCTTACGATAGCAAGCGACCATGGAATCCATAGTCTGCCGGTTGCCCAAGACTATAAGCGAGTTTTTGACCACGACCAAGGACCGAACACGGGTGGAATGGGAACGTACTCCCCCCTTGCCTGGCTCAAAGGTGATGTTATTGCGCAAGTCGAGAACGAAGTTGTAAACCCAATTCTTAAGGCATTTGCCGATGATAAAGTGCCGTACCGGGGAATCCTTTTCAGTGGAATAATGGTTACAAGCGAAGGACCCAAGTGCATTGAATACAATGTTCGCTTCGGTGACCCCGAAACACAGACCGTGATGCGTCGCCTCGGTTCTGGACTCGCCAACTCGCTCATGCAAGCCGCTAAAGGAGAGACTATTTCAGCAATTCCGGTCGAAAGCCACCATGCCGTTACAGTGGCTCTTGCAAGCGGTGGATATCCTGGATCGTACGAGAAGGGAGTTCCGATTGCAATTGGCTCCATTGAGTCCGGTATTAAGATCTTTCACGCCGGGACTTCCCTTGCTGACGGACAATTGGTCACCAAGGGAGGCAGAGTACTGGGAGTATCCGCAATAGGAGATTCGCCAGAGAATGCAAGAACCCTTGCTTATCGAGCCATAAACCAAATAACCTTCCCTGGGATGCACTACCGGACTGACATTGGTGCGTAGAAGTAAACATGATGAACCCCTATGACTGGCAAGATGCCATGCAAAACCGAGTAGCGTACATTCTCAATCGAATTGAGAAAGGTGCGCCGGTCCTCGCGGTTAGCTTGGATGCCGGAATCCTAATCTTTACGTACCGTCGGCAAAGCCAAAAGATCTTCGAAATCTATGATCGACTGGGGTTCGCGGGTCTAGGTCAACAATCTGACATCGAATCTATTCGTGTCATGGCAATGGAATTTGCTCACAAAGAAGGCTTCACTCGAAGTGAACAAGATGTTACTGTTCAACGAGTGGTAACTGCGGTGAGCGCTCCGATCAAAAAAGCGTTCGCCGACTTCAGTTATTCGCCAATTCTCGCCATTTCACTCTTTGCCGAACTTGGTTCGTCTCCCGAACAAGATTCATTCTTTGTTGTCGACTTCGATGGCGATTACCACTTGCACAAGCACTCGGTAACACTAAGCGGTCAAACGTCATCCAAGTCCAATCTGCACGAATCAATACCACCAAAAACCACCATTGATAAGGCAGTGCAACTCTTGCAGAATGAGTGGTTAAAGCTAGCAAGCAGCGATGGGGAGCAAGACGTTTCTCTTGAGGATTTGACTCCAGAAATCATGCTTATGGAGCGCAATTCAACCCGAGAAGACATTTTCCGCAACATAACATCTTGAAGCGTATTCAATTCGAAGCAATAACCCTTGCGGCAGTCAGTAGCGAGATTGAGCAGATGCACGGAGCCAAGGTTCAAAGTGTTCGTCAACCGAACGATGATACGATCGTGTTAGAACTTTATGCTCGAGGTGAAACAAAACATCTTCTCATATCCTGTCACCCAGAATTCTTTCGTGCCTACTTTTCAACTCGCAAGTCTCCTACTCTCCAAAACCCTCCCCAATTTTGCACCGCTCTCCGAACAAACCTAGTCGGGCTTAGCATGGAATCAGTTTCTATGACAAGTAGCGATCGGATTCTTCGACTCAATTTCGGTGATTGGACACTTGTTGCGGAGTTGATGGGCAAGCATTCAAATATGATATTGGTGAATGCAAATAATACGATTCAAGGTGCGGCAAAATGGATTGGAAAGGCTAAGTCAAAGCGCCCCATTCAGGCTCAACATAAGTACGAGAATCCTCCCGTCCTTCGTGGGCTTCCCGATGTAACCGAGTTTAAGCTACCACCCAAAACGGTCCTACCACGACAGGAACCCAAGAGTGCTGACAAATGGCAACCTGGCTTTTCCGGTTCCTCCGGTGCTTATCCGTTCGACCTCTCCGACCAATATTCGGATTGGATGCCGGCTGCGTCAATTAGTTACGCCCTTGAAAATTACTATCTCATCGAAATCCAGCGGCGAGAGATTGAATCGAAGCGGAGTTGGTTACTCAGTCAACTCAACCGTGTGCTGCTGGCACGCGAAGTAGCCCTCGCAAGTCTGGTTGAAGCACGAGACACGGGTGCGAAAGCCGCAGGATGGCAGCGAAATGGAGAACTCCTGCTCGCTTACGCTCATGAAGTTAAGCCCGCCATGGAGTCCGTGGTTCTGACCGATTACGATGGTAATCCAATAGAATTTCGACTTGATCCTGAACTATCTGGCAAGGACAATGCCTTGCGATACTTTGATAAGGCGAAGCGGGCGAAGGGTCGCCAAGGTCAAGTTGCAGAGCAAATTGACCGAATTTCGGAAAGTGCCGTCCAGCTCCGAGCCGTCATCGCCCAAGTCGAGGATGCGAAATCAATGCAGCTACTGAGTGATCTAGAGGAAGAAGTTCGAAAAAACCGGTGGACTCATGAACAGCCCGTCGCCAAGGGTGGGATCATTGAAAGACCTTACGAGGGGCATCGCATTCGCGATATTCTCGGGCCAAAGAACTACAAGATTCTGTATGGAGAGAATGCGGAGTCCAACGACTATTTGACCTTAAGAGTTGCAAAGAGTAATGACTATTGGCTCCACGTAAGGGGTCACACCTCGGCCCACGTTGTTATTCAAACTAACAATCAGCCAGACAAGGTTCCTCGTGAAGTCCTGATGGCTGCGGCAAAGATTGCCGTTCAAAATTCCAACCAAAAGCATGCGGGATACGTTTCCGTGGATTACGTATTGAAGAAATATGTTCGGAAACCGAAGGGTGGCCCGAAAGGGACTGCTCTTTACACCAACGAAAAAACACTTCATGTTGAGGGCTAACAGCGCTCAACTTTAAACTTCTCGGCCTCAATGCCTCTCAGTAACATATCCAGGTGTTCCCTTTCCTTAATCGAAAAGTCCATCCAAACGTCTTCAGTGCCGGTCTTTAAGATACAAGGCATTTGCGGTTTATATCGAATGATCAGTGGATTCGGATAGGTATTGATAATCGCACATGACTCGAGGTCCGATCCATTAGGATCGATCCAGTCGTCCCAAATTCCGGCAAAGTAGAACAAGGGCATGGAGGGAATCGAGAATCGGTATTTCACCCTTTCTCCGCCCTCATCTCGCCATTCGAAAAAGGCAGTCGCTGGAATGAGGCATCGCTTGTTCATGATTGATCCCTTGAAGGCGTGCTGAAAGAACACTTTTTCACGACGGACATTTGCCATCGCTCCCTCGAAGTCCTCTTTCGCCCATTGAGGAGTGAATCCCCAGCGTAAGATCTTCATCTCTCCGCCACGACAAATCGCGGGCACGAACACGGTCGGGGCGATCTCGTCTCCTAGATAAGCCTGCTCGAATTCCTCGTAGACTTTCTTCCCTGAACCTTTGAGTGTGTACCGCGTTGGCATCTAGGAGAGAGTTTACGGCTTTATGATTTCCCTTTGAACTCCATCCAACCGATATTTTCCTCGACTTTCTGCAGTGACTTATCGAGCCTTACAACGCTTGGATTACCATTCTTTAGCAGGATCCCCCAAATGTGACCATTTAGACCAGCAATATCAATAACTGGAGAATCATAAATGTAAAGATCATTTGAAGAATTGTTTGGGTTTGTTAGCTCTGGTGACCACCTAACAACCTGTCCATAATTACCGCTGATGTGCTTTCTTACCATGAATTCACCTTCGACAAGCATAAGCGGATGTAATGCCCAATCTGGAAAATCCAGGACATTGACCACTTTGTCTCGAAGTGATACGGTTAGTACTTTCGCCTTGCCCTTTGGTCTTGCGTAGTATGTAGCTACCAAAAACTGACTATCCAAAGACATTGAAAGCGACGTTACTTCTCCAGAAACATCAGCTAGCTTCTGAAATCCTTTTTTGGGTTGCCATTCGCCGATCCATGACTGGTTGACAGTGGAATTGGACTTTGACTCTAAATAGTAAACATGCCCCTGTTCAGAGATGTATTCATAGTCAAATGATGTGTCCTGGACTCGACTCGACTCTCCATTTCTTGAGATGTTAAGCATGTAGAGTCCGCTCGCAAGTTGTAGTTTTTCGACTTTGGTAGCTTGTGAAACCGAAGAGAGGTGTCCGCCCCTGGTGTTCTGTGAGTAGTTTGGTCCTAGGAATGCATTCTCTTGAATAATCGACTTTCCGTCCGAACGAATGCTGTACAAGAGATCATTGTCCATACAGTGGTCTTCAAAGTCGAAAAAGCCTAGTGGCAACAATAGGCAACCAAATCCGCAAAGAAAATAGAGACCGAGCCCGACGATCAGCAATCCAATCCCCGGCACGTAACTTAGCACCCTCTTCATAGACATTGGACTCAAAAGGAGAACATAATAGTGTTTGGTTTAGTTCCATCCGCAGTACTAGAGGGGATCACAGATTCAAACCGATCAAGTTTCCTTGACCTCGATGCCGAACTCCTACACTCGGAAATCGCATCTGTAAGATCGCACTTTCGGTCCGACCCGAGGCTTTGACGCCTCATCCCCCACTGGTAGGACGCGTCAACTACCAAAGCGTGTTGCGAATCAAGTTTCTAAGGAACTTGGAGGTCATCGTGTCAACCACATAGTTCAGCCTTTCCATCATCGGCAAGCTATTGATCTGATTCTCAACCAAGTCGCAGAACCAGACAACGCTCTCCCTTTGGTAGGCATCCATGCGCGAAAGTAAGCCACCTGGCATTCGGGCGAACTTCTTCAATTGGGCTAAGCAAGTTGCTTGGTAGTAGATGTCAATGGCAGACTCACGCATATAAGCGGCAATGTAATACAGCTTTGACGAGTCGTGAAGCAAGTCGAACGCTGGGCTGACTGCGTCATTCTCGTTATCAGGAAAGTCAACCGTCCGCCAATCCTGACCATTAAACAAAAGCCCACGCATTTCGTTCAAGTAGCTTTCGTTCGAATCGTCGAATTGAACCTCATTTGAAGTAGCCGGAAAAGCATTTTCAAGCAAGGCATAAAACGAAACTAATTCGGGGCTTGATTCATGTTCATGCATGTCGCTCCTTCAAT
>JAYVHY010000266.1:0-7869 GCA_043770615.1 Armatimonadota bacterium
AGAGACGCTATGAATTGTCCACGTTGCCGCGGAGTTGCTCCTGCTGGAGTTTCGTTTTGCCCGCACTGCGGGAACGACCTCCGTCTGTTTCAGCAAGCGCCAACCCAAGCGGTGCAAGTTCCGGTCAAAGAGCAATTGAAGAAGGCTGCCGCTGGTCCGGCAGGCTATTTTCAACCCCAAGGCGGAACTGCAGCGGCCATACCTCTAGGCAATAAGAAGTCCAAACTACCGTGGATACTTGGCGCAATAGCCTTACTCCTCTTAATCGGTTCCGGCTCCATTGTCCTCAATATGCTCAAAAAGACTGGCGAAGATCCGGCCAAAATGCTCCAAAAGAACGGCAATCTTCCGGGTCCAATGCTCAAGAAAACGGGCGATGAAAAGCCGATGCTTGCCAAGACCGGCGAAAATCCACCTCCGCCTCCTGAGCCTGATCTTCGGTGGCTTTATCATCTCGAGAAGATTGAGCAACGAAGAGGAGCGTTAGCGAAAAAAGGGCTTGCAAAGTTCATGGTTATGGCGCAACCCGGGCAGTTTGGTACCGACTTGAAAGGACTCGAATCCCTGGCGACCGGTGACCCAGATGCCATCATGCCCGATACGGCTCCCGATATGATTTCCGCCGAAAGCGCTGAAGCCAAAAAGGAGTGGGCTCAGCTCAGAAAAGACTTCGATAGCTTCCCTCCGCCTCCCGACTGTGTAACCATTGCCGAGCCTTACGGTCATGCGATGGATGAAACCAGTGCAATGATGACCGATGTTATGGATGCAATTGCGGTTTCGAAAGAAGACCCAAACAAAGCTCTCGAGAGCTTATATGGCATGCAGAATAAGTCGAAAAGCATTGATACCTACGGCAACACTGCGGATGAACGAGTTCAGGCTTTGTGTAGCAAATATAACAAACGAAAGTGGTTTAGCGTGAACAGCGACTTTGGCAATAGCAGCATCTTCGGGTCCTTGGGCATCAAGTAATTCGGTCAAATCAAGGTAAGTTATTGATGTACCGATGTTCTCGATATTGCGCCGAAACAAGCCTTCGAAACCATCCAGAAAAGTGTCCGTACCCGTAGCTGGCGATCAACATATGGTGGCAGCCCAGGTAGCGCTCGATGAAGCGATAGAAAAATTTCCTATGTCTTACTATCCGGTAGTTGAATGGCGACGGTATAGCGTGACGGCGGGCATGGCTCATTACCAGCATGGAATGATTACGCTTTCCGTAGTTGTTCTCAAAGACCCATCCCATATCCGAGAAACGTTGCTTCATGAGTACGCGCACTTGCTGGCATTCGATCGTCATGGCAAAAAGGGAGCGGGACACGGAAAGCATTGGCGACAAGCCATGGTTGACCTTGGGCTAGAGCCGAAAGTTCATCATCATTACGAAGTTGTTCGGAACCAATCCCGCCAAGTAGTCGTGTATAAATGCAAGAAGTGCGGCGAAAAGTTCTCAAGAAGACGCCAAATGACCCGGTCAAAACGCTATTTTCATCGTCAATGTGGCGGACAAATCATGCTTGTTGAAGTCCAACGAGCGACAATAGAAAGGGTTAAGACGTAGATTCAGGTACATCAATGTGGATTGCCAACGTAGATAGAACTCGAACTCTCGAGCAAAAGTCAGAGTGTGAGTTCGGAATATGCTCGTCCGTTCTTATGGAGCGGGCGGGATTGGCAGTTTTTGATGCCCTTCGTGAACTAGTTCCGGCTGGCGGTCGCGTCTTGGTTGTAGCCGGTAAAGGTAACAATGGTGGTGATGGTCTGGTTGTTGCCCGAGTGGCATTGCAACATGGGTACCGAGTCGAAGTTCTGATCACCTGCTTAGAGCCTGAAATGTCAGCATTGTGTCGACATCAATTGGCAGCCGCGATAACTGCAGGTATTGAACCAGTCTTTCCCAACACACCTTGCTGGAACAAAAGGATCGATCAAATCGGAGCAAAGGACGTTATCATCGATGCGATTCTGGGCATCGGGGCAAAAAAGGAAGTCCATGGTTGCGTCCGGGAATGTATCCAAGCAATCAATCGAAGCGGCGTGCCAGTGATCTCGGTTGATGTACCAAGCGGAATTTGTTGCGACACGGGCGAAGAGCTGGGAGAAAGTATCTGGGCTCTAAGAACCATCACCTTTGGGATGGCAAAGCCGTATCTGTTTCAAGGAATTGGTCTTGAACACGCCGGGTTTTGGTCGGTATCCGAAATCGGATTTCCTCAAGTCTTGCTAACCGAGCCATCCGAAGCCAGAGTGCTGGATGGCGAATGGGTTGCTAGTCTGCTTCCCGAACGACTTAAGTCGAGTCACAAGGGCGACAACGGGCATGTTCTCATCATTGCTGGTAGCAAATGGATGCGCGGCGCGGCTTCGCTCGCTGCCATGTCAGCGCTTTCGGCGGGTGCCGGTTTAGTCACGGTCGCTTCCGTGCCCTCCGTTTGCGATGCGGTTGCGGCTCATGTGCCAGAAGCCCTCCTTCTTCCACTTCCAGAAATCGATGGGGTTATCAGCCCGGCCGCGGCAAAGATTATCTTGGACTTGGAACACAAGTTTGTTTCGACTTTGGTTGGTCCGGGAATCAGCACCGAGCCCGCCGCCAAGGAGTTTCTAACCGAACTGTTCCGGCATTGGACCACCCCATGTGTGGTCGATGCCGATGCAATCAATTTAGTGGCAGCCGGTGTTCCGTTGCCAATGACCGATTGCGTTCTTACCCCGCACCCTGGCGAGATGAGCCGGATGCTCCATTCCAGCATTGCCGAGATTCAGAGCGATCGATTTAGAACCGTCCGAAGCGCAGTCGAAGACATCAAGCAGTGCATCCTGCTAAAGGGTCCCTACAGCATTGTTGGTGAACCGGGTCAACCATTATTGGTAAATTGCACCGGTAACCCCGGACAAGCCAGCGCTGGGATGGGCGATGTTCTCGGTGGAATGATTGCTACCCTGATTGGTCAAGATCTTCCCGGATACTATGCCGCCGGTTGCGGAATGTTTTGGCATGGCGCAGCGGCCGATATTTGCGCCGAAGAAATTGGTCAAGTTGGTTATCGAGCCTCCGACGTCGCAAAGGCACTACCGGCCGCACGATCAAGGATTGTTTCAGCCTGCATAGAGCGATAGCAAATTCATGAGGATTGAATCAAACTCAATCCTTATGAATTCAGGCTGATTACCTATTTAGCCATGTACTGGAAAATTGCCGAAACGAAGCCACCTAAAAGTGATCCTGCAACAATCGACCACTTTTTGTCATGGTCAAACTCCACAAATGCGTAGTAAAGAAAGTATAAGCCGCATAGAATACAAACAAATCCTTTCCAGACAGCGTCCTTGAACGCTTCAATCAAGATCATAATCGAACAAACGAGCCCACCTAGTCCAAAGACAATGGCGAGAAGCATAAAGATCATTTTCATAGTACTATTTTCTACCTCAAGTCGATTCTATCAGATTGCTGGACAAAAAGTTACCCGGTGAGCTTGGATCTAACCGTCGAGTTCCTTAAGAACGCTCTTCAATCGAGTTACATCGTCCCCTTGAGCAGTCTCGAGTAGTTTCTTGATCGCCATAATTTGGGCTAATTTCAAACTTTCCTTGGGGTCGCATTTCACATCTGGAGTTACGCCAGTTCCTTCCCAGTTCGTCATCGTAACCGGGTTTTGAGCCATTCCAACCGGAATAAAAGCGGCGAAATGGTCGGTCAAACGAACCGTACCGCCCGGGTTTGCGCCACCCCAGGTGTTTTCTCCAATAATGGTTGCTCGCTTTTGGTTTTGCAAATCATAAGCAAACTCTTCGGCACCCGAGCCTGTTTGTTTGCTAACAATCACATATATTGGATTTGAATACCGTTTGCCTTTGGGAGTTCCGGTCTTGAAATCAAGCTTCTGAGTCTTGTCTCCACGTCTCATCAACAGCGAGTTAATGTGGGTTGGCTTATCAAACAGATAGCTGCAAAGAAGCCTAACTGTCTCGGGATCACCACCACCATTATCTCGAATATCGAAGATCAGGGCGTCGGTGTTCTGGACAAATTGCATTGAGGCTTGAATGGCTCGTTCAGCGTCCTTCGGGTCCTGAAATCCAAAGAATCGAATGTAGCCAACGTTACCACCGAGCCGCTTTACTTCTTCAAAGCCAGCGTTAATCAACCGGACAAACTTGGCTTCAGCTTCAAGCTCTTCCTTTGATGGTTCGCCCGCTTCTTTTCGTACCGGAAGGGAGGATTCACTATATCGAATTCGGAAGTGAGCATCCTTGCAGATGGAGTTAGCATCTTGCGAAAGCTTGAGCGCAAACTCCTTGCCGGTCGTCAACGAGTCGTACTTTCCACTTGAAAAGTTCGCCTGGATCATTTTTGCTACTTCTTGAGCTTTTTCCTTGACCACATACCGAGCGATCATTTCCTTTGAGAGCTGATCAATGACTTCCTTCTTCTCGGCATTGCTCAGTTGGGCGAACACGGATGACGCGGCAACCGATAACAAAAATGCAGACGTGAAAAATCGATGATTCATATGCATGTCTGTACGAATGAAGTCCTCCGATTGGTTTCAAGTTGATCCAAAGAGCTAAAATTCTCTTAATGTCACTTCTCGCGCTTGCGGTCATTGCACTTCAGCCTGAATTCAAACTTGTATTCAACGATGAGTTTGACAAACCAGGTCGGGTTGATGGAATGAAGTGGACCTATGAGCTTGGATTTGTTCGCAATAGAGAGCTTCAATATTATCAGCGGAGCAATGTCTTTGTTGAGAAGGGCCTGCTTGTTATTGAGGGACGCAAAGAGCGAGTCAATAACCCTCGTTTTGATCCAGCGGTTTCCGCTGTTCCTTCGGGAGGGGCGGCACGGCCCGGAGAAGATTGGAAGCGGGCACGAGCATTTGCTGACTATAGTTCTGGAAGCATCAAGACTCGTGGGCTCCATTCTTGGCTTTACGGTCGGTTTGAAGCTCGGGCAAAGATCAATCCTATTCCGGGCCTTTGGCCGGCAATTTGGTTCGTAGGAGACACTCGCCCTTGGCCAAGCAATGGCGAAATTGACCTGATGGAGTTCTATCAGCAGAAGCTTCACGCCAACACCGCATACGGCGAAGGAGGAGGTAAATGGGATTCCGTTGCCACTCCGATTAAAGAGTTCTTCGATAAGGATCCAGATTGGGGTTTTAAGTTTCATATTTGGCGGATGGATTGGGATTCCCACTGGATTCGCCTCTACGTTGATGATCGACTCCTTAACGAGACTGACATCACGAGAACGCTTAATAAGGATGGCTTCAATCCATTTCATCAGAAGCAACACATTATCCTAAACTTGGCAATTGGAAGCACCGGCGGCGATCCGAGTAAAGTGCCATTCCCGACTCGATTTGAGGTGGACTATGTGCGGGTGTATCAGAAGTAATGAGCGACTGGCACCCATTTCTAACCAGCTTTGCGGGCAAATCAACTTTCGAATGTGCCTATCGTCTTTTGGTCACCGCAGCTGGACTTCAAGTTAGCTTTTTGGCGAAGAAGCCTCCTGTTGTCATTGATCTTGCTCAGCCAAGCCAATACTTCGAAGGACTATGGCGAGGTGATTGTGGTGAATTATGGTTGGCATCTTCGGAATCTAGCCGCTATATCGAAGTCAACCTTGCACCAAATGGAGCCTGGTGGACTTGCGTATTCTCGTCGCCTCGCAACCGCGACCTCGATTGCCCGCCACCGCAATGTCAGAATCTTCAGTCCGAGTCACTTGGACAGTATTGGCAATCTTCTTTGACACTTCCATGGGACGAGATTTTTCGGTGCCTACATTCAGAAGAACCTCCCTTTGCAAATGTCACCATCGTGCTCGATGGCTGTCCGGACCTTAATGCCCCACTAGAGAATCTGCACTCTGCAGTTCCACTTGGTGCAGTAGACTTCCACCGCCCTCAAGATTGGGTGCCGCTTTCGAACCTAATCTGAACGGATCGCTTGTGCGCATCCAGCCCTTCGGCATCTGAGACATGCTCGACGATCGGGAGGAGCCGCTTTAAACCATCGTTGGTCAATCGCTGATATTGAATCGTCTTCATAAAGGTCTCAGGACTAACCGCCGAGGCGTATCTAGTAGCCGTCCCCGTCGGCAGCGTATGATTGGTACCGGTCGCATAGTCGCCTGCCGCGACCGGCGAATCGTCACCGATAAAGCATGAGCCAGCATTCTTAACTCGCTTAAAAAACGCCATTGGGTCGGCGAGTTGAATCTCTAAGTGCTCGGGAGCATAGAGGTTAACCAGGTCCAGCATTTCGCGATCGGTATCAACTACTATCAAGGCGGAATATTGGCTGAGCGACTTCTCGAGATAAACTCCACGATCCAACGTTTTGAGTTGATTCAGAATTGCTGCCAGCGTATCTTCTGCGATCTTCATCGATGTTGTTACCAACACTCCGGCTGAGTCGTAGCCGTGCTCGCACTGAGCCAATATATCGGCGGCAATATAGTCGGGATTCGCGTCTTCGTCGGCAACGATCATTGCCTCACTCGGACCGGCGACCATATCGATTCCGACTTGACCAGAAACCATCAATTTCGCGGCTTGAACCCAAGGGTTTCCCGGACCGGCAATGACATCAACTCGTTCAATGGTCTCGGTTCCGTATGCCATTGCGGCTATGGCGGCGATGCCCCCAACTCGGTAAATCTCATCAGCACCAGCCTCGTTTGCCGCAACGATAATCGCCGTTTCGCTAACTTCGGTCGTGGGTGGAAAGCAAACAACACAACGGTCGACACCGGCGGAGTTGGCCGCGACGGTTAGAATCTGCGCTACCGTGGGCAAAGGCGCCTTTCCAGCCGGCACATATAAGCCAGCACTGGCAACCGGAATTCGTCTGTATCCTGCAATAACGCCTGGGACCTGTTCAGTTTCGAAGTCTTTAGGCAGATTTGCTGCGTACGCAACGTGGAACTTCTGCGACAGCGCTACCTGCTTTTGGATACTCAGAAGTAGGTCACGATCGATCGTATCGTAGGCGTGTTCGATCTCAAGCTCTGAAATTTGAAATTTTGATTCGTCAAACTGTCCCGCCTTAAACTTACCGATATTGCCGTCTCTCTCATCAAACTTTTGGATATAGGCAAGAATCGCATCGTCGCCTTTCTCTCGTACTTCATTGATCCAAAATTGGACATCCGATTCGACTTCTGCGAATGAAGATTGAGACCGGTCTAGAATTCTTTGTTTCGTTTCGGTACTGGCGTTTGCCCATCGGATAATTGGAATCATGGCTTTTTGTCTCCTGCTCGTCGGCTAACCTTTCGGGAACGTAAATCTAACTCTTTGGTGACTTCGCTGAGCGGAATCCCATGCTTCGCAAGTTTCGCCATCGTAAAGTACAGTACGTCCGCGGCTTCCGCCGTAATGTGCTCAGTCGTGGAAGCCTCGGTCAATTCGGTAGCTTCTTCGATCAATTTTGCGTTCAACAGCTCTTCGTCATTGAACAATCGGTTCGTGTATGATCCCGGAACCGCATTCGATTTCCGCTCGCTCATTGTCTCTTCGAGCTTAGTTAATCCCTCGGTATCGCCCCAACAAGTGGTTGTGCCGAGGTGACAGAAACCAGTGCCGGACTGTTGAACCGTAAACCTAAGAGCATCTCGATCACAATCAAGGTCTACCCTCAGAAGCTTTTGCGTTGCCCCGGATGACTCTCCTTTGCGCCAAATCTCTTGGCGAGAACGTGAATAGTAAATCCCTCTTTGCTCGGCAAAAGCTAACCGAACCGACTCCAAAGTTGACCACGCCAAACCGAGAGCAACTCCGTGTTCGTTGCAAATGACGGTCGCCCAGGGTCCCTCGGGAATTCGCTTTACCAGTGGAGCAATCACCGAGTCGG
>JAYVHY010000267.1:0-3504 GCA_043770615.1 Armatimonadota bacterium
CCTTTACGCCGGTCATCAACGCCTTCATGAACGACTGGAATATCTCGGAACCGAAAGGAGCGCATCTACTCACCATCCGGCGCGATGCCAGCCTTGCCGAAGAGGAGTACCGACTCGATATCGGGGCCAACGTTACCGTTTCGGTATCCACCAAAACCGGCCTAGCATGGGCACTGCAATCCCTCGGACAACTCATCGATACGACCACTAACTATAAAAAAATAAGCGACAAACCGGACGTCCCATTTCGCTGCGTTACCGTCGATGTCGCCCGACGATACCACTCAATTTCGACGCTCAAAACCTTAGTCCGATGGTGCCAACTTGGTAAGGTTCGAACGATGCAACTGCATCTGACCGACGACCAAAACTGGATGCTCCCAACAAAGGTGCTGCCTGGCGTTGACCAACGAAATCAGCACAAGCTACCCGCGTATACCGAAGCGGAGTTAAAGGAGCTCCAAGCTTTCTCGAATGCCCGTGGAGTGGCGATCGTTCCTGAAATTGAGATGCCCGGGCATAGTTCGCTCCTCATGGCGTCAAATCCCGGCGAGTTCAAAATACAAGGGTCGGAATCTTCAAACTGCATCAATTTTGGCTCGCCAACGGTTCGCGCCAAAATGAAATCGTTACTCACCGAGGTTGCCGCACTGTTTCCAGAATCGCCTTATATACATATCGGCGGAGACGAAGCGTGGTATCCGAACGCCGAAAAGGACCCTCAGTTCAAGGCCGCGATAGAAAAGCTCGGTCCGAATTCAAACCCATCTCAAGTGTTCGTTGATTTCGTCGCTGAAATGGCTGAGGAAGTCATTCGACTTAAGAAAATTCCCGTCGTTTGGGAGGGATTTGGTCCGGATGAATATGCGAAGAAGCGCATTCCAAAGCAAACCGTGGTGATTGCATGGGAAGGGGCATACTATCCCGCCGACAAGCTGGTGACCGATGGTTTTAATGTCGTGAACGCTGGCTGGGATCCTTACTACGTTGTAAACCATTTTCCATATGAAGCCTATACATTGGTCCCGTTAGAAAGACTCTACAAGTCGAATTATAAGAAGTTTGGAATAGTCACCTCCCCTTCAGTGGTCAACTTCCCGGCAAGCGATCGGCTACTGGGATCAATGCTCTGTTGGTGGGAAGGTCACGAATGGAATGCGCATCGGGTATTGCCCGCCCGCATCGCTACATTTGGCTGTCGGCTTTGGAACTCCGCTGGCGAAAAGGACTTTCAATCCTTTAAGTCCAGGCTCGGCGGAGCCGGAGTAAAAGTTTCCCATCAGGCGTTTAGATATCGCTACACCGTGTGGGGAGGAATGGACGTTGACGAAACCCAAATTGCGACTGATAGGGCCTATATCGAGTTAAGTACGACGACCCCAAATCAGAAAATTGCCTGGCGCACAGATGGCAAAATCCCCCAGTTTGCCGACATCAAGTCTCAACTTTCCATTCCAATTACGAAGGATATGATTCTCACGGTCCAGCCGTTTAAGGGAACTCTTCCCGACGGAGAAACGGACTTCATTCCTTTTCACCGAGTGACAAAGGTCAACAACTTGGCCCTAAATTGTCCGGTTTCAACGAGTTGCGAACAAGACCCAAACTTTGCCCCTAACCGCATGACCGATGGCATCGCCGACCTACTTAGTTCGCATTGGCTGGCATATCCAAATCCGCAAACCGCGACGATTGATTTGCGAAATGTAACGGAAGTTACTCGGATCGAAGTTGTCGCGTTTTGGGTAACGGGGGCACCGACCAAGTACCGACTTTCGGTAAGTACCGACAACAAGAACTTTAAGACGGTTGTCGATGCCTCGGATCAAAAAGACCCCAGCACTAAGGAAGGCTATGTTCACAAGTTTCCTGTTGTTGAAGCTCGGTATATTCGCATCGAGGTTCTTGGTAGTTCGCTGTATCCGTCAACCATGACGAGGATCAACGAGATTCGGGTGTTTGGTGAGTAGGGCATTCAACCGAGTCTCAACTGTTTTTACCGATTCAGCCATCTATGGGTTATTTTGATTGATTGCCGCTGACTTCAGTTTAACCAGGTACAAAGCCCCCAAAAACCAAATCATCATGAGGTTAAAACCAAGTGCGTTTCCGGCTGAAACTAGGTTGGAACCAAAGGAAGAAGATAAGAGTGGACCAAGACTGATGACCAGAAGTAATCCCCATAGGACGACTGAAAGATTGGTCATAAAACGGCTCCATGTGCCTGCCTTGGCGAGGGAAATTGACCAAAAAATTGCTGCCAATGTATAGAAAAATGCCGCCCAATGACTAGTCAAACTGAACACTTCTTGCTCAAACGCCAAGTATGCCGAATGATTGCCAGTTCGCAAGGCTTCCTTGGCGATCTCAATTCCCGAAGTTACCCACCGAAACTCAGCCGGCTGCTCGATAGAAACTGCAACCATGGTTAAGATCAAACTTCCGACCGCTGGTAATCGTGGTACCCATTGTGTTCGTACGAGGGCAACCGCCAAAATCAGGTCCGACAAAGCCGTCATTTGCCATGGGAACCAACCCAACTTCCAAAGGAGGGCGTGGTCACTAATGTAGGCAATTCGTTGGGGTAAGTCGGTAGTCCCGCTCGGCAAGCCTGGCAAAAGAAATGCAAGCATCGCCAACATTGCCGCTCCATGACAAAGGATCGTAAACACGAGTGCATAAATCAAGAAGCGTGATTCAGCCAATATCGGAGATTTGAATACTTTCAACCTATTCCATTCTGATCTACGTTGAAACTTGCTTTTTTGGTAGCCTGCAACCTGATGAGCAAATAATCCGAGTTCTGACTAGTCACAAACGCTTCTTCGTCGTATGATATCAATCGCAGACCCTAGTTTCAAAAAGTGATCAATTGAACGACCTCAGTACCCTCGCCGTCGCAATGGGAGCCAGTTGGGCGTCCGGAATACGCCTCTACGCTTGCGTAGCTACGCTCGGACTACTTCAATACTTCAAACTCTCGCAGTTGCCAGGATCGTTGGAATCACTTGGGCATCCTTGGGTGATTGGAGTTGCCTTGCTTCTTTTCGTGGGTGAATTTCTTGCTGACAAGGTGCCAGTTATAGATTCAGGTTGGGATGCATTTCATACGTTCATCCGCATTCCAGCAGGTATCGTGCTTGCTTCGACGGCATTTGCGAAACATCCTCCCCATTTGATGGTGATTGCAGGACTAATCGGTGGCACACTTGCCCTAACTTCTCATGCTGGAAAATCCACCAATCGACTCGTCATCAATCATAGCCCGGAGCCAGTTTCCAACTGGACTCATTCTGCTTGGAATGACATTTCTGGCGTTGGAATCGCAGCAATGGCACCCTTCTTTCCCATCGTAACCATCGGACTTGTCCTGGTGCTTTTCGTCGTCACGGTGTTCATTTTCTTCAAAGCTTTGCCGCTAATCAGGAAAACACTTTCAAAAACTTCGAAGCCTAAGAAGTGAGGTTCTGGCAATGGTTTGAAGTACGATTCTGATATTCCATG
>JAYVHY010000268.1:0-3501 GCA_043770615.1 Armatimonadota bacterium
CTCTCGGTGCCCGCCATCAAGAGCCTGTTGTTCCGGGCCCGCACCACGCTTCGCGACGCCCTGCGCGATTACCTCGATGAATGAACGCTGATGTGCCACCGACCGGACTCGAACCGGTACGGGAGTTGCCTCCCAACAGATTTTAAGTCTGCGGCGTCTACCATTCCGCCACGATGGCTTTTCAGGGCCGCCGGGAGGATGGCGGATCAGAGGGTGGAGTCCAGCCTGTCGTTCCCTAAATGAGAAAAATACGGGCGTCGAAAAACTACCATTCGGTGATCAAGTCAATTGGCGACTGTATTTCTGGCGGTAACACCACGATTTCTCCTTTCCGAAAATGGCCGCAAATTCAGCCATCGTATACGCAGATTTCCCTTCCACGACCTCAAGAGTTTAGTTTGAGGGCGAACGTGAAATCGCATTTTCCCCGACATTGAGCCGGACCATTGAGCAGAAGAGCGACTCGAATGCCAACGAGCAACGAGATGACCAACAATGCCCCGATAATGATTTTTCGCATCAATTTACTCCCTTTTCCGATTTCGCTTCGACCAACGGGTTAGCTCCATGCAATAGGCTGGCTCACTCAAGCCAAGGAATGCCTCCAGAAATCTGTGTATTTCAAGATTTGTGACACCATTGAAATTAATTTCTAACTGTTCTTCGCGCAAATATTAGAGCAAGGAATAAAGCAAATATTCCACCTCCAATGAAAAATGGAGTTTTATTTACTTCCCTTTGAGCAACCAGAGAAGTAGCGATTTTTTCAGGCTGTGGATTCGTCCTATCCGATGTGATACCACTAGGCAAGCTAGGCTGCGTGGTGTTTTGCGATTTTCGCCTAAATCCCTGCATATTGTAATCGGTCGTCGCATACTTGTTGGAAACTTTCCGTATCTGATCCTCGATCTCGATGGTTTTGGGTTGGCTTTTGCCTCTTTCGTCGGGGGTAAGCTTTACATACCGTTCCAGCACGACTGCGAGTGCAGATCTTCCCTGCGTGGAAAGGATCGAATATCCCAAATTGACACGAACTCTATCGTCCTCCTTCAATTTCGGGAAATGCATAAAAATACAATCGCGAACATCCTCCGCCATGTAGCCCTTGAAATCGTGCATGGAGTCATAAGCCAATTCCCAATACGGATCATCCTTTAGGTATTCGATGAGTGTTTTGTCACGCAGATCGTCGTTCTTAATCTGTTTGAGGTTGGAATAGACGAGCCGCTTGAGGCGATCTTCACTTAAAAATCTTTCGATCCACTGCTCAGCCTTATCAGATCCAAGTGCTTCCTCGAATTCAGTAAGGTTCGAGCCCGGTTTAAATTTGTCGACCAACTGGTCGTTGCTAAGGCTGAGCAAATCAGCACTTACGATACACGCTCCACCAATAAAAATTAAAACAGCGATCTTGAGTTTCATTCGATTCATTCCACGTTAGGGATTTCAAAGATACCTTCGGCTGATTCTGAACCAGAATCTTTCCAGAAGTAAGTAGCTTGGTTGTCGAGAGATCCATAAATGGCGGCCAATACATGATGCCACTCTTTGTAGTTCGAGATTCTAAACCACGTAGTTGCACCTGAGGCAGGACTTGAAGAAGCAATTTCAAGCCGCGCGAATTCTCTAAAATTAGCAAGGTTCGTAAATGCCGACCCCGATACTCCCGCAGAATTAGGAATCGAAAAATTTGGATTGTCGTATGATGCCAGCTCACCAACGTCATGTGTAAGACCATTAGCCGTATTCGCATTGTAGGGATCGTCATTCTCATCCACCAAAGCTAAAGGATCATCATTTCCCTCAGCAGCATTGCTTGGGTATGGGACGGGGACATCCTTCTTCTTTGGCTGATTGGCATAAATAGCGTGGTCCGGAAAATTAGCCTTTGGGATAAGATTCAGATTTAGAATTGTGTTTTCAAGTTGTCTACTAACATCCCACTTTTTGGCCGCTGAATCAGCGATCCAACCGCTGTTAGCAAAATACGGATTCGACGCACCAGGAACTGGGGTTTGCTTGTTTCCGTCGAGAGCTGGCCGGTCGTCAGTAGCAGAAGTGATAGAAGTCGGTTTAATGGAGAACACGAAACGCCATCCTCCTTCACTAAAAGGATTTCCTGAGTAAGACGATGCGGTCTCTCCAAGATTGAATCCAACGTTTTCATACGCGGTCGTGCTTTTGAGATCAGCCCAAACCACCCACACATTCAGCTTCGCCGCTTCTTCATGGCCATATTTCTCAATCGTGCGAATTTTCACTGGATTCTTTTCTGCTGCATCACGCTTCACCCTCCATTTCAAAACATCGGGTGGAGTGCCCGAATCACTTTCACCTACACCCGGAACCCATTCGACTAGCTGATTAGGATTTCCCGCTGTAATCCATGCCTCTTCAAGTCCTTGAACCTTTAGGTTGACGTGGGTGGCTGAAATTTCACTGGTCACTTTCGGGGTAACGAAATGCCGTTGGCCTCCAGTGCCTTTATTGCTGGAAATCATATCGCCAACAACGCCAACCATGTCATCATCTGGCACAATCTTTATTTGGAGCACGCCGACGATCAGGCTGCTAGGCAGGCTTCCATCACTGATATTAGTTCCCTTGAGTGTCACAGTGACAACAATATCCGAATCAACAGGAGCTTGAATCACTTTTACCTTTTCAATTTGAACCGGCGATTTGCCATTTAGAGTCACTCCAGTGACATAATCTGCAATCCAGTCCTCATGGCGATCGTTGACGTTGATGCTACTCGTGATGGCGGCTCCTGAGGATGGAGCGATTGTCCATTCGAGCGTATCGTTGAACGTGGATGAATTACCTGTGTAAGCTGGAAACTCATCGCTCTGGGAGCCAATGACAAATACTCTCGTTTCGCCCTTCTTGATGATGAATAGCCGCGTCTCAGATTTCTCTTCGTTGACCGGCTTATCGCCGACCATTGTGAACCAATCCGCAGTTGGAGTATCATTCGGGTCGTTCGGGTTTTTTCCCTGCTCAACCTCTCCCGCATCAGAAATCCCGTCGCCATCGGAATCAGAATTATGCGGGTCAGTGGCGAGGAGCCATTCTTCAAAATCACTCAAGCCATCGCCATCTGAATCTTCATCGGCAACAGATGTGCGCCAAAAAAGGGAGCTTCCCGAGCTGCTGACCGCTATCTCAATGGGCGTTCCGTCGCCGACCATCGGCAATCCAACCTGTGTCCACGTCTGCAAGTCCGAAGAAGCCCACAGCGTGTAATACTTTCCAGGAGTTGCCGTCCACGATACCGTGAACACGCCCGAGAGCGATGGATTTTTGGCTAGATGAGTCTTCAATAGGCCTTCCGGCTCTTCATTGGAAAGCGGATCTGTTCCGGCCAATGATTCCTTAAGGTTTGACCAGTCATCACCATCAGGGTCGGCTTCCGGATGCTCACTTGAATCGGCAGAACCAGTGGTTGAAAAGCCGTAATGCGCTTCCCAGATGTCATCCATGCCGTCATTGTCCTTGTCG
>JAYVHY010000269.1:0-3500 GCA_043770615.1 Armatimonadota bacterium
GCGGTTCGGCTTGTCGGGCTCCAAAGAGTTGGTCGAAGCCCCTTATAAACGTATCCACCTTGGGCAAGGCGGTTAAACACCCGCACGATCTCGGCCTCAAATCGAAACTCCATCGTAGTGTACGGAAGCTCCCACATCGCGAAGACTCCGAGTCGCTTAAACTGCTCGGTCTGAACTCCCAAATAATGAGCCGCATGCTCGCGACAAGCTTGACGAAGCTCGGGAATCGTAGGAGTTACCTTTTTATCGGCGAACTTTTTCATGACCGCTTGCTCGATCGGCAAACCGTGATTATCGAATCCCGGAACATACGGAACCCGATATCCCATCATTGAGCGGCTCTTGCAAGCAAAGTCCTTGAGTATCTTGTTCATCGCCGTACCAAGATGGATTGGCGAATTCGTATAGGGCGGTCCGTCGTGATAGACGTACACTGGCGCGGTCTCGCGCGCTTTTTGAATCTTGTGATAGATGGACTCGGAATTCCAAATCTCCTGAATCGCGGGCTCCAGTGAAGGCAGATTTGCCTTCATCGGGATAGTCGCCTCGGCGTCCGGTAGATGGAGGGTTGATTTGAAGTCCATTTGAACCTAACAGTCTACCTTTGGACATGACGCCGGAGCAAAGACATCCTCGCCTGGCAAGAAGCAATTTGGCGTGGCATGCTTAGCCGACCCCTACGAAGTTGAGAGTCTAAGCATGTTCCCAGGCGAGGAACTATGATATCGACGAACTAAGCACTAGCTTCGAGCCTGTCCAACAAACTCGAAACATCTCTCGACGTCATCAATTTTTCGCCTTCCGAGTTTGCTTCCGCGTAGGCAGTTTTGACGGCATTCTTGTAGCACTCAAGCGCACTCAGCGTGTCCTTGCATCCACCACAGTGCTGGGCATGCTTGCGAACATAGAGCTTGAAGAGTCCACCCTTCGAATTGTTAAAGGCGATCTTTTGGAGCATCGAGACGAACATGGCGCAGGGTTTGAGTTTGGTTTTTGATTGGGATTTCATCGTGAGCACGCTCCTTCAGGGCGATCGGCATTGTTAAATGAGTGGAGACGAGAGGCTAGTTTCATTCGAGCTCGCGAAAGCCGAGAACGAATCGTACCAACGGGAACCTTCAGAATCTTGGCCGCTTCTTCGTAGTCAAATTCGTTGATGTCAATGAGGACTACGCATTCTCTTTGATCCTCAGGGAGCTCCTCAATCGCTCTTTGAAGAACGTCTCGCAGACCAACATTTTCAAATTCTTTTCTGCCGTCGGTTCCACAGTACTGATCATCTAATTCACCGACTAGCCGCTTGTTCTTGCGTCGGTGCATCAGAAATTCATTGCGAATAACGGTGGCAAACCATGCCTTCGCTCGGTCATCAAGGATGAGTCCGCCTGCAACAAAAGTTTGATATCCCTTTATGACTGCTTCTTGGACCAGATCTTTGGCAAGGTCCTGATCGGGCCGGGTGAACCCGGCGGCAAGCGAATTAAGTTTTGGCAAAAGACCTGAAATATAGGTCTCGTACTGCTCTCTTTTCCCGAGAGACGTGACCCCGGCGGGCGGTTTGGCAATGGCTAGTTGAAGCATGTTGAGTCAAGAATGCGTCAATGTTGGAAACAGTTCCCATAAATTGAGCTAGAATCTCTCTCGTTGCAAAGCGCGGAATATGCACGAATGTACGAGTTGGAGGACACCTATTGGTGGTTTGTAGCTCGTCGCGAATTGGCATTACAGTTTCTAGCTCCGGTTGTTCCGCCAAATGCCCTAATTCTTGATGTTGGATGTGGAACCGGTAAAGGACAAGAGTCGTTCGGCAAACTCGGAACCGTGTTCGGCGTTGATTTCAGCCAAGACGCTTTGATGTTTTGCCATGAGCGGGGACTGGAACGGATTGCCCGGGCGAACGCCGAAGCACTTCCAATTCAATCGGCGAAGTTTGACGTCGTTGTCACGCTTGATACCGTCGAGCACATTCCTGACGACTATAAAGCAGTCTCGGAAATCGCGAGAATCCTAAAGCCTGGTGGAATCATTCTCCTCAATGTTCCGGCATACCAGTGGTTGTGGGGTCCGCATGACGTCGCCCTGATGCATCAACGTCGATACACCCGTACTCAGGTCCGAAAGCTGCTAGAGTCCAACGGATTTACGGTTGAACGACTTTCCTATCACATCTTCTTCCTGTTTCCCCTCGTCGCCTTATCGCGGTTTATAAGTAAGTTCAAAAAGGGTGAGCCGGACGCAAAGCTCCCTTCGTTGCCAAAGTGGCTAGAAGCAACCTTTAAAATCGTACAACGCGGTGAAGCCGCACTTATCGCCCGTTCAAATCTTCCTTGGGGCAGCAGCATCGTTGCTGTTGCCCGAAAGAAGTAGCTCCGATTAAACACACTTTTTTCCACCCAGAAATTCCTGATCGTTGGAGCCATTTGGCAATTTGAAAAAATCAACGTCGCAGATTTCTGGTACGTTCGTAGAAAGATACGATGGCGCAATTTCGAGTTGGATGTGTTCCTTTTGTCAACGCGCGCCCCCTAGTCGCGGCGTTTGACCAGCCCAACGAGTTCATAGAGGTGGTTTACGACGTACCCTCCAAACTTCCAGCATTGCTTGATGCTGGCGAAGTAGACGCAATCCTGGTTTCCAGCATTGAGCTGTTACGAAGAGACGATTTGCTCCCCGTTGCCGAAGTCGGAATCATGAGCTTTGGTCCAGTACAAAGTGTAAGGTTACTTTCAAAGGTCCCGCTAGCCGAGATAAAAACTCTTGCCCTAGACGAAAGCAGCATGACCAGCAACATGCTGGCGCAAGTGATTTTAGCTGAACAAGGCGTGTTTCCGAATCTAACAACTCTGCCGCCAGATGCGGAAACCATGTTATCCACTTGCGATGCCTGCGTGATCATTGGTGATCGAGGATTTGAGGCTGATGGCACTGGGTTGGTAGATTTCGACCTCGGAGCGGCTTGGACTGACCTTACCGGACTGCCATTCGTGTGGGCATTATGGTTGGGGCGAAAGGAACAATCGCTCTCGTGCAAAATGCTGTTTTCTATTCTTCAATATGCGTTCATCGCGAGCGGTTACGCCGCCCTGCATGACGTCTTGGATCATCCGATTCTGGATGAGAAAGGGCTGACCGGTCGAAATTTTCGGTCTGAAAGGCTGAAGGCAACCGAGTTCCGCCGTAAGTACGTCATTGCTTCAGCGGTTGAACGATCCTCATGGTCAGCCGATCAAGTTGAGACGTATCTGACCGACCACGTTCGCTTTGATTTGCCAAAAGCAACGTTGGCGCTAGAGAAATTTGCCGAACTTCTCACCAAACATCAATTGGGACCGGCGCAGCTACCGCTCGAAATGCGACATCAAGACATGCAACAGCTGATTATGGAACTCATTCCTGACCTCACGATCTAAGCGAAACATTCGATACGCCATATAGTAGGCGGGTTTCGTGGTAGAAATACAGCATGGAGTCGGAAATCGTACAACCACCTTTGCCCTGTC
>JAYVHY010000270.1:0-7843 GCA_043770615.1 Armatimonadota bacterium
AAAAAAGACTCTGCCCGGCTGCCTTGCTAATCCGATTGTGACCAAGCTTGGAACATGGCAAAACCAAATTGGCGAGGCTAAAAAGATTGTTGCGCGGACGCGTAAACATCCAAGGGCCGAACTGCCCTCTACAGCGACGAAACCGAACGAACACTACGGCTTGTCGAGTATTGCTTGTCGCACCAGACGCAAAGCGGTCTGTTCCGCTCGCTTTCGAATATCTTCCCGGATTCCGCGAAACTTGCATTCTTCGACATGAGTACGACCTTCTGAAGCGATACCAATAAAGACGAGCCCAACTGGCTGACCACCGACATCCGATGTCGGTCCCGCATTCCCGGTAATCGAAACGCCGTAAGTCGTGCCTAATTGACTTCTAATCGATTCTGCCATCATGCGAGCCACACCTGAAGAGACCGGATCGTTAAACTCGTCAGATTGAACGCCGGACAAGAGTGCTCGCTTTGCTTCGGGCGTGTACGTGACAACTCCACCCTTAAATACTTGGCTACTACCTGGGATCATACTTAAACGGGCGGAAAGTCCTCCGCCAGTCATGGATTCTGCACACGATATCGTCTCGCCAGCCTCCGTCAGAAGGTCAATCAGGGCCGCCTCCAAGGTTGTAAGGTTCGTTCCATAGACCGCCGAGCCTAAAATCTCTCGCACAGCCGCCTCAACCGGATTAATCAACTTCTCCGCTTCCTCAATCGAAGTTGCTTTTGCCGTGAGTCTAAGATGCATTTCCATCGGTTGAGCGTAAGGCGCAATGGTAGGGTTCTCAGAATCCATCAAATGCTTGATTCGCTCCTCAACCATGCTCTCGCCAACTCCAATAACTCGCAGCACCCGCGAATGGATCACTTGTCCACCACCAAGTTTTTCTAACATTGGTTTGACTTGGTCATAGGCCATTGGGTCAAACTCGCCACGGGGTCCCGGCAAGGCAAAAACGGTTTTGCCATTTTTGCGGCATACCAGACCCGGCGCAGTACCGTTCGGATTGGGAATGATTTCCGCACAAGTTGGTTTTTGGGCTTGCTTAGCGTTCGATTCAACCCAAGGAATGTTACGTTGGGAAAAGAGTCGTCGAAGCTTTTCTTCAATCTCCGGCACGACTTCCAAGGTGTCATCGAGCGCCATTGCGATCGCGTCTCGGGTCAAATCGTCGGCGGTTGGTCCCAATCCTCCAACCGTAACCACAACATCAGATCGGCTTAAGGCCAATCGCAATGCTTCCACTGCACGGTCAAGATTATCTCCCACCGTCGCCCGATGTCGGCAAGAAATTCCGCATTCGGCGAGAATGCGCGCCATCGTTGCCGCATGAGTGTCAATAATTTGCCCAAGAAGCAACTCGGTGCCTACGGAAACAATTTCGGCATTCATGATTCTATGTTACTGAGTAGATTTTGCATTCCATTGGTTTTCGGCACTTCGCACTGCGCACTGCGCACTTTGCACTTGAAACTCATCGCTCCAAACTCCAGACTCCTGACTCGACTCTGCTATTATTACTTTGTATGGCTTTACAATCAAATATTTCTTCGGACATGGTTGTTGTTGAGCCAGGGGGCACCGGTCCCCTTACCATTGAAGTTGAAAATACTGGTGCTGCCGACGACCAAGTTGAAGTTAGCGTCGAAGGCGTTGACGGAGAATGGATTGCAATTCCGGTTCCGATGATCAAGCTCAAAGCCGGGGAAAAACAATCCGTAAAGGTCTTTTTTAAACCTCCCCGATTAAGCGAAAGTATTGCCGGAAATTATCCGTTTGTCGCAAAAGTACGCTCGTTGAACGATGGTGATTCTCGATCGGTGCAAGGCGTTCTTACTATAAAGCCGTACTTCAGTTTGACATTGGAGGTATCGCCCAAGAAGGGATTCATGAGCCCGACTAAGAGGCAAAATATCTTTACGGTCACGCTCATGAATATGGGTAACTCCGAGCACATGGTTCAGCTCTCAGCTGATGATCCTGAAGATGTTTGCGCCTACGAATTTGATGAAGAACAGGTTACGCTGGGTCCCGGACAACAAAAGGATGTAGATTTTCTGGTTAACCCCAAAAAAGGCAGTCCATTTGGATCAACGAGGCTAATCGGATTCGCCGTTACCGGAAGAAGCCTCACGAATCAGGGGGTTGCCGCGTCATCACAGGGGCAACTCGAAATTCGGCCCCTCTTTACCCCGCTAAATGTTTCCTTATTTGTCGCTATTTTTCTCATCTTAACCACACTCTGGTACACCCAACCAAAACCGCCGAGTGTCACCCTCGAACAAGTTGGGAAGTCCCGCGTCTTTGAAGGAGGCACAGTGATGGTTCACTGGAATGCCGAGCATGCGACCTCAGTAAAACTAATTGCCGGCGGAGAAACCATCAAGGAAAACTTGCCCCCACAAGGTGAAGAAGAGGTTCCCGCGCAACTTGTCGGAACGTTAAAAATCCAAGCCGTCGCAATTCGAGATCGAAGACAGGGCGCATCGGAGATTTTAGAAATCAATGTAGAAAAGCCGATTGTCATTCCCGATCCTGAGATCTTAGAGTTGAAGCCCTCAAAGCTGACGGTCAACAGAGGAGAAAAGTTCACCCTTAACTACAAGTTCAAAAATGCCACCAAGGCGACGCTTTCTCCTCAGGGAATTGACTTGAACCTCACGTTCAATTCCCTCCTCATTGATCCCGGTGCGTTGGGTGAAACAACCTATACCGTCGCGGCATATAATTCGGCAAACAAAGCCGTGACCAGGCAATTCAAAGTTACCGTTGTAGATGCTTGCCTTGCCAAAATCCTGAAATTTGACGTAGACCCTCTAGAGGTCAATCCTTTGGATGGCAAGGTCACGATATCATGGCATGTGACTTCAGCTATCAGCGTAGAACTACTCTATACCGGACTGAAAGCCCCTTATATTCTTCAGGCGGTTGGTTCAAAGGAGATTCCAATTGTTGGCAAGACAACGTTTTCCCTTAAGGCATTTGATTCGAACGGCAAATCGGTTACCGTCAATAAGACAGTTACCATCAAGCAACCCGAACTTCCTCCCGATGACAATGCTCCGCCTGCCGACGGTACGACCGGCGTCGGAGGTACAACAACTGGGTAATGTCAAAGCCTAGGGTCCTCCTCTCCGTCACCGATAAAACCGGCGTCGCCGAATTTTCAGCCGAATTAGCCAATCGAGGATTTCAACTTGTTTCAACGGGTGGAACCGCAAAGGCATTGCGAGACGCCGGGTTAGAAGTTACAGATGTCAGCGAGGTAACCGGATTTCCCGAAATGCTTGACGGTCGGGTCAAGACTCTCCATCCATTAATTCACGGTGGCATTCTTGGAATTCCATCAAACCCCGATCACGCGGCTGCCATGAACGCTGCTGGAATTGAACCAATTTCCATTGTTGTCGTGAACTTATATCGGTTTGAAGAAACCGTTTCAAAACCACACACCCTGGATGAAGCGGTTGAGTCGATCGATATTGGTGGCCCGGCAATGATTCGAGCGGCCGCAAAAAACCATGATTCAGTTTTAGTAGTCGTAGATCCTAGTGACTACCCTTCGGTTATTTCCGCCCTCAATTCGGGCAGTCAACGGGAACTTGGTCAACGATTAGCCGCCAAAGCCTTCCGGCACACCGCGTACTACGATTCCACAATCTCGAACTACCTCACTCAGAAATTCGAATCCGATCCATTTGCCGTTGAATCAATGTCTTTTGGTTTTCGCCGAGTTCAGGGATTTCGATACGGCGAGAACCCCCATCAAAATGGAGCCCTCTATGCTTCTGCCCTCAATGGTAAAGGACTGCCTCAGGCTGAACAGATTTGGGGCAAGGAACTGAGTTACAACAACATCACCGATGCCAACGGAGCGTGGGAATTGGTCGCCGATATGCCTCCCAATTCATGCGCAATTATCAAGCATGCAAATCCTTGCGGTGCAGCTGTATCGCTTTCGTTCGCTGACAGCTATCAATTGGCCCGCGAATCTGATCCGATCAGCGCGTTTGGCGGCGTTGTAGCCTTTAATGGAGTTGTTGATCTCGCCGCGGCCGAAGCAATGACCGAAAAAGGCAATTTTCTCGAAATTGTCATTGCTGAAGGTTTTGATCCGGAAGCCATAGAAATTTTCAAATCACGGGCCGGGTGGGGTCAAGACGTTCGACTACTAACCGCGCCAATTCCAAGTGCCAAGTCTTTTGTTTCGGTTAAGGGAATAAGGGGCGGTGCTGTTATCCAGCAATCTGACGAAGACCCGAGTCCAGATTGGAACGTTGTTTCTAAAAAACAGCCGACTGAATCCCAAATGAAAGCCCTTCGCCTCCAATGGGCAATTGTTCAACACGTTAAGTCGAATGCAATCGTGGTCGGAACGGATTCCCGGTTGCTAGGAGTTGGAGCCGGACAAATGAATCGAGTTCAATCGGTCCGGTTGGCTCTGGCCCAAGCAGGAGAACAATCTCGCGGAGCCGTATTAGCCAGCGATGCTTTCTTCCCTTTCCCTGATTCCATTGTCACAGCTGCCGAAAGCGGAATTGCAGCCATCGTACATCCCGGCGGAAGCAAGAAAGACTCGGATGTTATTGCCAAGGCGGATGAACTAGGACTCGTCATGTGCATGACCGGAATTCGGCATTTCAATCACTGAACAGTAGCCAAATTTCCCGAAATAGTGTAACCTTATTTGATCAACTGATCATCAGTAGGTGTAGAAAGCTATGACTCAACCTGGTCCAAACCCACAAACGAACTTGATTTTCTCGATTGTAGCTCCTGTAGTTGCCTTGATCGCTGTTGCCGTAATTTACTTTACAAGACCGATTCCTACCGCTCTGCCAGCTCCGGCAGCAGTAAACGTAGCCGCAGCTAAGTTGCCACCTGACAGCGTTGTTTTTGCAAATGCCCTTCCTGGAGCAAGCAGTGGATCTGGTGCAGGTCCGGCCGGTCCCGCAGGTCCTGGTCCAAGCAGAGCCGCTCCTGGTTCAATAGGCAAGTAATTCGTTCAACGAAATCTCTTTAAATAGCTTAGAAATCCAGTAAACTCCTCTTTTCGTACGAAAAGAGGAGTTTTTATTTGCCGCTACCAACCATCCTAAATGTAGGATTCAACAATTACGTAATTACCGATAAGGTTCTTGCAATGGTGAGTAGCGAATCTGCCCCTATGCGAAGGATGATCCAAGCCCATCGGAAAGATGGAAAGGTCATTGATGCAACCCAAGGCAGAAGGACTCGAAGCGTAATTTTTACGTCCAACGATGGAATCGTACTTTCGGCAATATCACAAGAAACACTGGCCAAACGGCTGACTGGTGGCGACAATTCGGTTGGAGAGACAGAAGAAGATGAGGAATAGACCATCAAATGGTTTTTCGAGCTGGTTCTCGAGAATGCACCGAGACATCGGTATCGACCTTGGAACGGCAAACACCCTTGTTTACGTTGCGGGACGAGGAATCGTATTGCGAGAACCGAGCGTTGTTGCCGTCAACCGAGACGATGGCAAAGTAATCACGGTTGGAGCTGAAGCCAAGCGAATGTTAGGGCGAACTCCCGCAAACATCATCGCGGTTCGACCGTTAAAAGACGGAGTTATCGCCGACTACGAGCAAACTGAAGCAATGCTCAGACACTTTATCGGTGCAGTGTCAGCTAAGTCACTTTTTCGCAAGACCGTCGTCGTTGGTATCCCAAGTGGAGTTACGGAAGTCGAACGCCTCGCCGTTATCGAGGCGTCCAGAAAAGCCGGAGCGACCCACGCGTTTGTTGTTGAAGAACCCATGGCCGCCGCAATCGGCGCCGGACTTCCCGTTTCCGAACCAAGCGGATCAATCATCGTGGATATCGGCGGTGGCACAACCGAGGTTGCAGTTATTTCCCTTGGTGGAATTGTTAGCTGCCGTTCAGTTCGAATCGCTGGCGATGAGCTAGACGAAGCGATCACGTCTTATGTTAAGCGGGCCTTTAATCTAGCCATCGGAGACCGAACCGCGGAACTTGTCAAAATAGAAATCGGCTCAGCCTATCCCCTCGAACAAGAAATGGATATGGTCATCAAGGGTCGAGACCTTATGTCCGGCTTGCCCCGTAGTGCAGTCATCACCAGCGAAGAAGTTCGTACCGCAATTTCTGAACCAGTCAAAGAAATCGTTGAAGCGATCAAATTGACCCTCGAAGCAACCCCGCCCGAATTAGCTGGAGATGCCATGGAGCGCGGAATTTTCCTTGCTGGTGGTGGCGCTCTCCTTCGGGGCCTAGACAAACTAATCGCCAAAGAAACCCTGATACCTGTTCACATCGCCAACGATCCACTGAGTTGTGTGGCACTAGGAACCGGCATTATCGTTGAAGAAATGAACACGAATCCCGTGATTCGAAAACTACTTGAGAGGTCGGCACAGTCTTAAAGAACCAAGATTCACCCCAAAAGAATGGTTACCTTCTCCTAGCTTTACTCGGCGTAACCGCCGTTATGACGATTCTCCAAAGAAACGCTCGAAGCCAGGGCGGAATCAGTTTTATTGAACAAGCCGTTCGAATGGCTTGCACTCCGGTCGCCCGACTTTCGGCCGGCACATTCGACGGGGTATCAGGATTCTTTGCAGGCGCAAGTCGAGGTAGTCGACTTCAAGAAGAAAACAAGCGACTGAAACGCCAACTCGACACCGTTAGCATGTATGTCGAAACGATCACGAGACTTGAAAAGGAAGTTGATCTCATTCGAAAATCCGTCCAGCTTGATCCCGCCTACCAACGAGAAAAAGTTATAGCTTCGATTGACGGCTTCTTTCCGCAGCAAAACCGAATCACCGTGGCCGCCGGCAAAGATAAAGGTATCAAAGAAGGTATGCCTGCGGTGTGTGCCCAAGGTCTTATTGGTCGAGTTCAAACGGTTGGGCTTAAAGACTGCCAAGTTTTGCTGCTCACCTCACCGCTGGTCCAATACGGAGCAATTGCACCAAAATATAGCATCACTCCTGCCGGTTTGATTTCGGGCGAGAACTCAGCGACCCTGATGTTGAAATTCGCGAACCCCGTGGTTCCCGTAGTGAGTGGCGACATTATCACCACCTCCGGATTCTATAAAGGAATTCCAAAAGGAATTATTATTGGCCGGGTCACTACCGCCGAATCTTTGCCAGAACTGGGTTCATCTCGAGCCCGAGTTCTTCCTGCCGTTAACGTCGGAGATCTGCGCGAGGTCGTCATCTTAAAATGAACAATTCTCGGCTCACCCTCACGGCCGTAATCGCGATTTGGCTGAGCGCGAGCCTCCAGCAAGGACTTGGCTACCGACTAAGCATTTTTGGGGCTCAACCGGACTACCTCTTTGTTACCGCGTGCATCCTGGGCCTCTTAACCAACGTCCGTTCGGCCCTCATAATTGGATTTATCATCGGCTTTGTCGAGTCGGCCATTGTCGGCTCCGATATGTGGCAGTTCATTCTGACGAGATCGCTGGCGGCTTGGCTTTGCGCATTTTTAGTCGAAAACCGCTTTCAGCGAAACGCTGGAGTTGCCTCACTCGCGGTACTTATCGGCTCAATGATTTGTGGAATAGTGTTCATGATTATCGCCCCTCAGCCTAACATCGGAGGCACTCTAAAGGCTACAATTATTACGGCTCTGTACAATGCCGTGCTTGCCATTTTGGCCTATTATCCAATTGAGCAGGCGGCGGGTGTGAAGGGTCAGCAGTTATGAGTGCACACGTAGACGTCCTCGCAATGGCCCGCGAACAACTTGCAGTCGCGGCCAAACATCTCGAACTAGATTCGGGTCTTCACCAGGTCCTATCTCGCCCAATGCGGCAGTTGATTGTGAACTTCCCTGTCGTTCTCGA
>JAYVHY010000271.1:0-7823 GCA_043770615.1 Armatimonadota bacterium
AATCTTGGTGCCCAGGAAAGGACTCGAACCTTCACATCATTGCTGACACTAATACCTGAAACTAGCGCGTCTACCAATTTCGCCACCTGGGCAGGGGAGTCAAAAATATACCTGGATTTCAAGAAATCCTCATGAAACCATTAGAACTTTCGCGAAACGATGCCAATGATTTCTCATGGGGATTCTGTCCCTTTGGGTTTCAAATCAATGGTTTTGACGGGTGAGCACTTTTTACAGGAGGGGTTGATTTCAGTAGATCAACTAGATCTTGCCGTCACCAAGCAGCGGGAACTAGACAATAAAGAGTCTTTGGCTCGAATTCTTGTCCAAATGGGCTTCATCAGCGAACGTGACCGTGTTCGTTGTCTCGGAAAAGTTTGGGGAGTTCCATTTGCAGACATCAACGAATTGATGCCCCGACCCGACGCACTGGAACTACTTAATCCAGTAAACGCACGCAAATTTAAAGCGCTCCCAATCGAACGACATGGAAACCGGATCATCATCGCGATGGTCAATCCACTTGACATCTTTGCAATCGACGAAATTAGGCTCATTACTGGCCTTGACGTCGAACCAATGATTGCGATTGAGGAAGACATTTACGCTGGACTGCAGCAGTACTACCGAAGCGAAGGCGAAGTCCTTGCCGGAGTAATGCGAGACTTTGACGGTAGTGAACTGAGTATCACGGCCAAGAAAGATGACGAAGAGGAAGAAGAGGCAGACGACGCCCCGATCATCCGATTGGCAAATTTGATCATTAGCCAAGCAGTTATTGATAAAGCATCGGATATTCACATCGAGCCTCAAAAAGATGGACTTCGGGTTCGATACCGTATTGATGGCGTTCTGTCTGAAGGCATGAATTTGCCGAAGAAGGTCAGCGCCGCACTGGCTAGTCGATTTAAGATTATTGCCAATATGGACATCGCCGAAAAGCGAACCCCGCAAGACAACCGAATCTCGATGATGGTATCGGGCAAAGAATTCGATTTCCGGGTTAGCACACTTCCATGCGTCTTTGGCGAAAAGATCGTTATGCGTGTCTTGGATAAAGGCAGTATCAAAGTTGGACTAGGAAAACTTGGTTTGCTCGAAAGCAACTTGATGATGATTGAGGATATGTGTACCAAGACTTACGGAATTATTCTGGTTACGGGTCCAACCGGTTCTGGTAAATCAACAACTCTCTACTCAATTCTCAACCACATCAATACTGGCGACAACAACATTATCACGATTGAAGATCCAGTTGAATATGAACTTAGCGGAATCAATCAATGCGGCGTTAACGTGCGAGCCGGAATGACCTTTGCGGCGGGACTTCGTTCCATGCTTCGACAAGACCCAGACGTGATCATGGTTGGTGAAATGCGAGACAACGAGACGGCAACGATCGCGATGGAAGCGGCGTTGACGGGTCACCTTGTCCTTTCGACTTTGCACACCAACGATGCCCCTTCGGCACCGACACGACTTATTGACATGGGGGTTGAACCGTTCCTTATTTCATCCTCAGTAATTGGCATCCTTGCCCAGCGGCTCATGCGGGTTACCTGCGCGAACTGCAAGGAACCTTATGAGGTCAAAAAGACCGATATTGTTCGATTTGGATTTGAATTACCTCAGCACATTTTGAACAACGGATCGGACACGATCACGCTGTACCGAGGTGCGGGTTGCGACAAGTGTAAGAAGTCGGGATACAAGGGTCGAACCGGTATTCACGAACTTATGATGGTAACTGATGAGCTAAGGGACATGATTTTAAAGCATGAGCCATCTCACATCTTACGAAACAAGGCGGTTGAAAATGGCATGCAAACGCTTCAAATGGATGCCCTGGCAAAAGTGCTGTTAGGCATAACGACCATTGATGAGGTTGTTCGAGTTATTTACTCTTAAGGTTTTGCTTATGAAATGTGGAAAGAGATTTAGTACAAGGGATTTTTGGTGGGTTGAATGAGTGAAGAGTTTAATTGGAAAGAGTTTTTGAAGTCAGACGATGAGATGACCCCGTTAGCGGAAGAGGGTGCCATCGTTGACCCTAGAACTGGGCAAATGGTTGAACAACCATACAACCGACGAAAGTTGGACATGGTTAATGTCAATGCATCTCAAGAATTGGCTGACCAGGTCATTGATCAGCCTCGATTTGAGAATATTTCGGATCGGGAAGTCAGCGGCTACGCTCAAAACGAACTTAAACCGGTTTCGGATTTCCACATTGATGATGTCTTGAAAATGGCGATTGAAAAGAAGGCATCGGATATCCACCTTACGGTTGGACTTCCGCCGATGATTCGCCTCGATGGCGAAATCATGGCTCTCCCTTTTCACCCGATGACGCCAAAAGATACTCGTCGGTTGGTCTATGACACGCTATCTAATGATCAGTTAGAACGATTTGAAACCAAACACGAACTTGACTTTGGATACTCAGTAAAAGACTTGGCCCGATTCCGATTTAACGTGTATATGCAGCGAGGATCGGTTGCTGGAGCTCTCCGGGTTATTCCTACTAAGATTCCAGCATTTGAATCGTTGGGGCTTCCTCCCGCGATTCGAGAAATGTCAAAGCGAACTTCTGGACTTATTTTGGTTACCGGTCCGACTGGTTCAGGAAAGACAACCACGATTGCTTCGATGATCGATGATCTAAACGAGAACCTTGCTGCTCACATTTTAACCATTGAAGATCCGGTTGAATACATTCACCGTCACAAACGTTGCATGGTCAACCAAAGAGAACTTCACCACGATACTTACACCCTTCATGATGCGCTCCGAGCAGTTCTTCGTGAAGACCCAGACATCATCCTAGTTGGTGAGTTGCGAGACCTTGAAACGATTGAAGCCGCATTGACGTTGGCGGAAACCGGTCACCTTGTATTTGGAACCCTTCACACTCGAAATGCTCCGGCAAGTATTGACCGTATTGTTGACGTTTTCCCATCTGACCAACAAGATCAAATTCGCGTCTTGCTTGGCAACACCCTTGAAGGAATTGTTGCTCAGCAGCTTTTGCCGAAACTGGGTGGTGGACGTTGTGCTGCCATCGAAATCATGCTAGGATCGAATGCGATTAAGAACTTGATTCGTGAAGGAAAGACTCACCAAATGTATTCGATCATTGAAATGTCGGGTGCATCGGGAATGCAAACCATGGATCGTTCGCTATCGGACCTTTATCGAGCGGGCATCGTTTCGTTCGACGAGTGCCTTCTGCGGGCAATTGACAAAGACACTTTTGCTCGACTAGCGAAAGGCGTCGCAGCTTAACATTAAATAGCCCGGAGGTCCATATGGAACTCCGGGCTATATTGCGTGTGAAGTTTCCTAGTCTCGAGCCCAGAACATTTCGCCAGCTGATTCTTGAATGACGCTTTGCTTGAGTACGTCGAGAGCCTTTCGGAGACCTTCCATTGGGCTCATCAGTCCGTCTTCATGCTCGATACTGAGGACGTAGTCGTAACCAACGGTTCGTAGAACGGAGCAGAAATCCTTCCACCATTCGACTCCGTGACCATAGCCGACGGATCGGAAAACCCAGGATCGCTTGGCAATTTCACCGTAGGACTTGGTATCCAAGTTGCCGTTTAACCCGGAGGTATAGGGATCTACTCGAGTGTCCTTTGCGTGGACATGGAACAAGGCACCTTCATTTCCGAGTTGTCGGACAGCGGCGATTGGATCAATTCCCTGCCACCAAAGGTGGGAAGGATCAAAGTTTGCACCGACAGAATCTCCATCTGCACCAATGCCGTTTCTTAATTTGAGCAGGGTGTCATTGGAATAGCAAACAAACCCAGGGTGCATTTCAATTCCGAAGTTAACATTGTGTTTTTTAAGAAAGCTCGCCTGTTCTTTCCAGTACGGTATGACTACGGAATTCCATTGCCATTCGAGAATATCGCGAAACTCGTCGGGCCATGCGCAAGTAACCCAGTTTGGATTAACTGCGTTCGGGCCGTCGCCAGGACAGCCGCTAAAGCCGTTCACCACCGGAACTCCTAGCGCGGACGCAAGTTTGACGCCTTGGACAAAAGCGTTGTGGTGGTCTTCGGCAATGCTCTTTACTGGGTGAATCGGATTTCCGTGGCATGAAAGGGCTGAAAGCATAAGCCCTCGGCTTTCGATTTTCTTCATCAGGGCATCGCGATCAGCTTTCGATTCAAGAAGTTTCTCGATATCGAGGTGGGCTTTGCCGGGGTAGGCACCGCAACCAATTTCTACTGCTTGAATGCCTTCAGCAACGCACGTATCGAGTGCATCTTCCAGCGATTTGTCTCCAAAGAGAGCGATGAACAATCCAATCTTCATTCCGGTATGAGTTTATTCAGGTGGGAGCTACGATGTTGGCACCAATCCTGTTTTTTTGCAAGATTTCTACGCTTTCGCCTAGTTCAGTTTAGCAACGGCGGCTCTGACAGCAGCAAAGTCGATCATATCTAAGGTGCTGGCGGTCACTTCCGTGTAGGTAATGGTTCCTTCTTTGTTGATGACAAACACGGCTCGCTGCGATGCTGGACCCATGCCAGAGAGACTTGGCAAAACGACATCGTAGGCTTGGGTTACGCTGTGAGTAAAGTCGCTGATAAGTTTAAACGTGATCTTCTCCTCCTTTGCCCAGGCGGCTTGGCAGTAAGCTGAATCGACCGTGATTCCGAAGACCACGGCGCCAACAATCTCTTCGGTTCCGTTACTTAAACGACAAAACTGATCGGTACAAACTCCGGTAAAGGCCCCGGGTACAAACATCAAAACAACGATGTCTTGGCCGATGTTGTCAGCAAGGCTGACGTCAATCATTCCGCTTGTTGTCTTGTGCTTAAGAGTAAAGAGGGGAGCCTCAGTTCCGACGGAAAGTGCCATGGCAAGATTATGCCTGTTTATCAACAAAACTTTTGGCGTTATGGTATGTTCGCAAACCGAATTGATCGTTTTGATTCCCAGGTTCCGGCGCGAGGAAACCCGGTGATTCTGAAGTTCTGAATCACACTCGAAGCAATTTGAACTCGTTCAAAAACACTTGTACTTTCCGACGAAATCGGCGGGTATTGTTTACGTCTTAGGATGAGACAAACCATACTTGATATCAGCGACGCCAAGGAGATTTTTGAAGGCATCGGCAAGCACTGGAGGAACTCAAACCAATCGCTTTCGGGTTCAGGAATCGTACTTAAAGGCGATTTTAATATTGCGGCTTTCGAAACAGGTGTGGAGCAGTTTGAGCACCTTGGATCGACAATCGATGCAATCGTTGAGCAGCGTGATCGAGCCAGTGAAAACCTTTGGCTCTACAAGACGAATATGCGGGCAATTATGCAGCGGTTTGGGTTTCTCGTAAAGGGACTTCATCCAGACTATGCTAAAGACCTCCCTGCCCTTCCTGACGTACGATCTAATGAAGCGAAGTTCATGGCTTCAGTCGACAAAACTCAATTAGTTTGGAAGCGAATCAATCGGGTAAGCCCAATTGTCATGCCAGATGGAACGTCTCTAGACGCATTCACCCAGGGAATCAATGTGATTCGAGCGGCATTTAAGGCTCGTGAGAGAGCGTTTGCTCAAGAGCGACATCAGCGGTCGATTCGGCGTCAGCATCATCAGGCTTTGATCAATCGCGCGGTACAGTATCGGTCCCTCGTTTTGGGAACGTTTGGCGAGGAGAGCGTGATGTCTCGAACCCTTCCGTATCTTTGGCCCAAGCAGGATAGATCGAAGAAGCCTAAGCCGGTCGTTGAGCAAAAGCTCGAAGTAGTTTCTGGCGATCAAAGCGAAGACCTGCAGAACTTGCAGGTGATTTGATTCGCAGATTGGTACCACTTGTTTCATTAAATTGAGCCCTCCAGTTAGGAAAAATTTGCCCGAAACTTAACACGTGGAACCCAGGCTACGCCAGATCAACCCTCGGGAACTTCGTTCCTCCCGCTGCGAGGACTCAGCGACTCCCCCTTCTGGGAGAGTGTCTGGTTTGTCGTCAGTTCGTGCACGGGTTTCGCCCAAGATTCAGGCGATTCCGGCCGTTATTTTGACGGTTTTGGTCTTCGCCGTTTCCTTTCCGATTCTGGCGTTTTTCGCGGCTCCGGGGATTACTTTTCATGATAGCGGAGAGTTTTCTCTTGCGGTTGCTTCCAATGGACTTCCACACTCACCGGGCGCGCCTACTTGGGCGATTCTGAACCAGATATTTCACTTCCTCACATTCAATGCCGAAGCGGCTCGATCGGCCAACCTGTTCAGTTCTTTTTGCGGAGCCATAACGGTGGCTTTTTGTGGCGCATTTGTTTTTCGACACTTTAGTGACCGTGAACGCTCCACTCAATGGCTGGCAGCCATTGTGACCGGCCTAAGTATTCTCGCCACCGGTTCCTTCTTGGAGCAATCGTTCATTGCTGAGCAATACACGCTAATGACCGCCTTTATGAGTGCGATCTTGCTGGTGATCCAAACCAACGACGCAAACCCTAAGCCAGGCTGGTTTTACTTACTGGGAACCCTATGGGGGCTTGCAGTTGGAAATCATCCGAGCCAAATCATTCTTGGCGCAGTAATGCTACTCCCGGTCATCCAGCAACGAAAGGCTGTCTCCCTTTTCAAATCATTACCGCTGGGCTTGCTTGGGCTGGTTACCGGACTATTAGTTTTCATTTGGCTTCCCTACAGAGCATCGGCAAATCCTGCTCTTTCGTGGGGGCATCCCGACAATTGGGTTCGGTTTCTTTGGAATGTTCGACGCGAGCAGTGGCCAACAAGACCGATCTCTGAAGCTCCCGTTGGCTTTACTAAAGCCTGGTTTGACTCCTATAACTTATTTGTCGAAATGGGAATAGTTAGTACCGCACTGGCGGTATTTGGAGTTGTGCTTGGCGTTCGGCGGGCATTCAAACCCTTGAGTTGGGTTCTTATGCTGATTGTGCCGTACACCGTTTTGATGCTTCTTGGCCATCTTCGCCAAGGGGGAATGGACCTCATCTACATTCGCTACTATGGCGTTCGAGATTGGCACGTTCCGGTCTACATGGGGCTTTCTGTTCTCGGTGGATTAGGTGCAGTTTGGCTCCTAGACATGCGGCACAAGTGCACGCAAAAGGTACGAATCGGAACCCTTAGCACCATTGCTTTGAGCCTTGCCGGAACATTTCCATTTCAACTTTCGAAAGAAAGTCTGAGGAACTATGACGACAGCAAAACTTTCGCTCATAGCTATCTAGACATCCTTCCAAAGGACGCCATTCTTGCTACGTTTTGCGACAATAGTTCTCACATTGTTGGGTACGAGCACTTGGCCAACAAGATGGCTCCGGACATTTATTTCACCTTTGGCATGCCGCAGAATATTTATAACCTTGAAATCGGTCCAAACGGATTGCCAAAAGGCGTCGTTGACAAAGGCTGGACCTTCGACTTGAAGAAGTCATTTCTCACTGATTTTATCTTCCGACCGGCTTTGAATCCTCTGTCTTTGAGTCGCAAATTGTCTGATCAGGAAATTAAAGACCGTCCTTTGTTTACCGAGTACGTGACCAACGAAATCGGTGAGATTTATGAATACTGCTTGCCTCATGGCTACTTGCTACAAATGGTCGAGCGGAAAACCACCAACGAGGAGATATTAGCGATTGACAAGAAGTTTAAGGCGGAGCATCCAGAACTATTTCTTCGGCCGACTGGTCCGACCAATCGAATGAGTCGAGAGGCCTTTAGCTATGCTCACCTCCGACGGGGGCTGTTCTTCATGAAGCGAAAGCTTTGGGCACAAGTCAAAGAAGAATTAGAAATTGCGCTTGCTTGGGAGCCAAAGAATCCGCAAATCT
>JAYVHY010000272.1:0-3492 GCA_043770615.1 Armatimonadota bacterium
TTTTATAAAAGTCAGTTGCTCGCAACAATGAGCGGCGCAATACGACCAATTCGGATTCCGATGGACGGCGAGAGCAAACTTGGCGGAATGCTTGCTTTAGTTGACCATCGCTAGTCGGAATCGGAAGCAGCACCCTTTGAGCCAAGTTGCGGGCAGCTTCTACCCACGTCACGGCGTTGAGAGTTGTTAGGGCGTGAAGTGGTGTCGATGTCTGTGATGATCGGACGGTACAAATTTGCCGAGAACTGCTATCAAACATATCACCGGGAGCAACGGTTCTTCGCCAAAATGAATAAATGCTTCGCCGGAAAAGGTCCTTTCCTTTTGATTGTGGATAAGAAAAGTCTCTAGCTTCGGAAATGTTCAGTCCATCCCAAATTCCTTTTGGTTGGTAGGGATAAACCGGCTTTCCACCCATTTCGGGATTCAGCAATCCACCGACAAACAGGACCTCGTCTCTTAGAATCATGCTCGGCATTCTAAACCTCGCTCCCCTTGCCAACAAACGATTGTCAGGGTCATTAATCCTTAATTGAGGGGATAACTTTGAGGATTGCCGATATGTTGCGCTGGTTACGATCAACTTTATGAGCCTCTTTACGTCCCATCCGTGCTCACGAAAGTCAACTGCCAGCCAATCCAGGAGTTCGGAATGGGTTGGTGGTTCGCCTTGCAGTCCATAGTTTTCTGGAGTCCTGACGAGACCCTTGCCAAACAACATTTGCCAAAATCGGTTAACTTGCACACGAGCCGTTAATGGATTTTGGGGACTGACAATCCATTTGGCAAAGTCAAGCCGGTTTTTTGTTGGTTCACTTGGTTTCGGTAGAGATTCAGGTGTATTTGGAGCAACCTCTGCAAGGGGGGAAGTGTAATCTCCCCGACTGAGAATCCGAGTTTTTCGTGGTGACTTATCCGACATGACCATCACTCTCGGTATTGCTTGTTTGAGCCCGTTGAGTTTGTTGGTTAAAACAATACGATAGTCGCGCCGTGTTTTCACATCAGGTCTTAGTCCCTGGTTAAAAAATGCTTCCCTTACTTTGTTTTTCTGATCGTTTGTTCGCTTGTCGCGATCGGTAGCAAGGATTGCGTCAATTTCTTTGTTTCCGGTTGGGGAGCTTTTTTCCCAAACCAATTGTCCAGCATCGTCTTCGTCTCCAGGCTTGATTTTCGCATTCTCAAGTTTCAGCTCTTCTTCGAGTTGGCTCATCGTTGAAAGTTGGACTTTAGACCCTGCGTAGATCCAAGGTTGGGCAATGAAGTGCTTGCCATCATTGTCACTTGGCACTCCCGTTTCAGGAACATTGTTGAAGAATGCCATCATGCTGAAGTAGTCCTTCTGGGTCAGCGGGTCATATTTGTGATCGTGACATCTGGTGCAAGTCATCGTTAGTCCCAACCAAGTCGTACTCGTCGTGTCGACTCGATCAAACAATCCAACATTACGCTGCTCTTCTGGGATTGCTCCCCCCTCGTTATTGAGCATATGATTGCGATTAAACGCGGTGGCTACAAGATCATCTTGGGATGGATTGGGCAACAAATCCCCTGCTAGTTGTTTGATCGTGAACTGATCAAATGGCATATTCGTATTGAAGGCATTAACCACCCAATCTCGCCAAACATATTGGTAGGTATCGCCGTCCATCTGGAACCCGTTGCTATCTGCGTATCGGGCGGCATCCAGCCACGGCAGAGCCAATCTTTCACCAAAGTGAGGACTCTTGAGTAGTCGATCAACAACCTTTTCATAAGCATTTGGGGTTCGATCGGCAATAAAGGAATCTACTTCATCGGGAGTGGGCGGCAAGCCTGTGAGGTCTAGTGAAAGGCGTCGGATAAGAGTTGTCCGTTCAGCTTCAGGAGATGGCTTTATTCGATTTGCATTCAACTTAGCCAAAACGAAGTTATCGATTGGATTCCTGATCCAAGACTTCTTGCTTGGTGGAACAACAGGTTTGACTGGAATGACGTAGGCCCAATGCTTCTTGGTTTGGCTGGTCTCGTTAAGGGACCCTTGATCAATCCATTCTCGAATTGTTTGTATATCACCGGAAGATAGGGGACCAAACCCCATTGGCATTCTGGGCTTGCCATCCTTGCCTTCAATCCTCCGAATAAACAAGCTTTCTGCACTTTTAGATTTAACCAAGCCGGGACCCGAAACTCCCCCCTTCATTGTTGCGGCAAAGGAAACCAGCGACAACCCACCAGCACCATTCTTATCTCCGTGACATTGGATGCAATGAGCCTTGATTATAGGCTGAATGTCTTTTGCAAAACTTAGCTTCGACTTGGTTTGGGGGTTATTCGCAAGCAATCCAATTGGGAGTAATCCAACCAAGATTAATCGGCTACTCAAAATTCCCAAATGTTGCAACCCGCTTGCCATCTTCTCATTATCGCAGTTTCTAATCCAAAACTCCATTGCGTTCGGTCGAGTCTTGAAGTTATGCTGAACTAACTTCTACGGAGCACCTTCAGAATCGATGTTCAAACTCAGTGATTTTCTTATTCCGGGCTTAGTAACGGTAGTCATCACTGCTTTGGTATTTTCAGAAATCCGTGCCGATAAATCTGATCCGCCCGGTCCAGTTCGAGTCTCGGTTTGGGTTGGCTGGGGAGGATTTGAATTAGAAGGATTTCGAGCCGTTGTCAAGGACTACAACAAGTCACAAAATCATACGTTTGTCGATTTGCTATCTGTGAGTGGGAATGGAACGAAGACTCTTTTGAGTGCATCCGCCGGTATACCACCAGAGATTTCATTGCTTGGCGGTCCGGAAATGCTTCAGTTTGCATCAGCTGGCGCCCTCATGCCACTCGACGATGTTTATCGGGAAACGGGAATCAAAAAGGAAGACTATGTTCCGGCCTATTGGGATCTCCTTAGTTATAACGGGAAGACTTGGGCATGGGCATCTACTCCTGCCACCATCGCCCTGCATTATAACACTGAAATTTTGAAGAATGCAGGATTTGATAAGCCACCGGAAACCATCGAGGAGATGGACAAGATGATGGATAAGATCACGATTCTGAAAGACGGTCGAATGAAAATGTCTGGATTCATTCCTGGCGAACCAGGTTGGTGGAACTGGTGTTACATGCCTTATTTTGGCGGAAAGCTCTGGGATGGAGATTCAAAAATAACCGCGAACGATAAGGAAAATATCCGAGCAATGACTTGGATTCAGTCTATTAGCAAGAGATTCGGTGCCAGCCAAATGTCTTCCTTTAAAGGAGGCTTTGGCAACTTCGCTTCGCCACAGAACGCTTTCTTGGACGGCAAAGTAGCGATGGAGATTCAGGGAGTTTGGATGTACAACTTCATTAATAAATATGCTCCGAAACTACCTTGGTCTGCTGTTGCATTTCCATATCCTAGTGACCGTCCGGACTTGAAAGGTCACACCATCGTAGATCAAGACATTTTTGTTTTGTTGAAGGGCTGTAAGCATCCCAAGGAAGCTATAGAATTCATGACCT
>JAYVHY010000273.1:0-7671 GCA_043770615.1 Armatimonadota bacterium
GTAGTGGGGGACAAAGGAACTTTCTCCCTTCAATTATCCTGAAATCTGGCTACTTGTTGTTGGGATTCTGGATAATGATTAACATTCCATTTCGTAACGGTGTCGCAGCTGAGACGTTCGATAACTCGGGATTAAGGCAATAGATGCCAAGAGAGCAAAAAAATATGAAAGTAAATTCGAAATGGATGTCCGTTGGGGCGGCAGCATTCCTCCTCACATCAGTTAGTTTCGCACGAGGTGGAACACGTCAACAAGCGACCTTTACGGTGGCCGACCTTCAGAAAATGGTTGACGAGCTGAAGCCATACTTACCGGAAGATCCTCGATTCCTTTATCCGATCAAGTGCATCGTTGAAGATAAGCCAGATGTCAACGCGAACGCAAGCATTATGTTTGATCCTAAGGCACCAAAGGACGCCAAACCACAGGCAAAGATGACGGTTTACACTGGACTTTTGACGTTCATGAAGGACATTCGGTTAGTTCGGGCCGTTGTCGCTCATGAGATAGCTCACCTCTCGAAGCAGCATCTTGGAAAGGGTTACAAGCCGAATGATCTTGAACTGATTTTTACTCGACAGCAGGAATACGATGCCGACGCAACCGGGGCAATCGCACTAGAAAAAGCCGGATACAAAAAGCAGGATATGGTCGACATGCTCCTTAAACTCGGCGAGTCGTCTGCCAAATGGCCGGGAAGCGAAAAAATTCTCGGTGACCACGCGGATACGGCTCGAAGAGCTTCCGCAGTTTCGACCAATAACTTGGTTCTTCGATCGATGGTTGCCTATACCGACGGTGAGGCCTATCTTGACGCTCGAAGATATGACCTTGCGATGAGAGCCTATGACAAGGCGGCGGTGGATGCACCAACGTTTTATGAGTGCAAGTACAGCGCAGCCCTCGCAGCCCTCCTAAACTATTACGGTGGGATTGCGGAAAACATCGTCGAGCCTTGGTATCTGCCGGATTTTGGCCCAACTTTGATGTTTCCGAGCCCACTCGGTAAGTCGGGTGTGATTACGGACGGGGATCGAAAGAGTTATGCGGTTGCAATGGCCCATATTAAACTTGCCTACGACATGCGACCAACCGCTTACCACTCCTTGGAAATTCAAGGGCTGGGATTGGTTCTTGACCCGGACGGCAAACCAGAAAACATTCAGGCCGGAATTAAGTCGCTCAATGACGCGATGACCAAGGCGGGGACTGACGCTCAGAAACTTAGAACCGCAAATAACCTTGCTCTTGGATATCAACGAGCAGGCGACGTGACTAAGGCGGTTAAGACCATGCTTGAAGTGCAACGAAGCACGACAACTTACAATTCGTTTTTAGCGGCAAACCTTGGACAGCAAGTGCCTGGAGATGAATTCAAAGCTGATGCCCCGAAAGCCGAAGCAGTCATCTATTCGTACTTAACTCGATCTTCGAGCTCGGCAAAAGGATACGACAAAGCTAAGGAAACTTACATGAGTCTTTGCACAAAATACAATCTCAAGCCAAGGGAAATCAAAGACACGCCGATCTATCTTTGCAATGTTTTATCGCTCACCGAAAAAGGCAACACGGTCAAGATTCTCGACAAGATCGAAGACCTGCTGGTTCTTTTCGGCAAGCCTCAAAATTCTTTCCGCTACAGCGAAACCTATAACGGGATGAAGGAATATATTTGGGATAGCGGAAACTTTTCGGTCATTACAGACGCTCGATCTGTTGATGGAGACGTTATCTCCGAGGTGTTAAGGATCACGAGTTACACGACGGGTTCTTCCTTTGAAATCATGCCAAAGGACTTGACGATCAATTCGAAGTTTCGCGTAACGGTCGGAATGTCCCTGAAGGATTTCTCGAGTTTCTTAGATATCAAGGGTGGAAGTTCACGAAGTCTCGTCAAAGCTGGAGCCATTGAGGAATGGACATACTTTGCGGGTCTCAACATGGGAGTCCTTGTGAAGGACGACAAGATTGCCGGAATTACCGTTGCACCAGTCGGTTAATTGTCCTTTTTGCCGGTATATAGCCCTGAATCAACGATTCAGGGCTTTTTTTGTGACTAATTACCTTTAGGATCAGTATTCTTACATTAGGGATGAATCAATCTGAGGAACCCGGAATACTGAGCAACCGCGAACGGCAAATTATTATGCTTGCCGCCAAGGGCTTGACTGATGCTGGAATCGCCCAAAAGCTTGGAATCAGCGTTGCGACTGTCGGAACATACTGGGGCCGAATTCGGGGAAAGCATGGTCAGCACAGTCGAACAGAACTGGTTGCCAATTATATGCGAGAAAAAGCGGCGGTCTCGATCGCCGAATTACGCGAAGAAAACGAGCGTCTCGTTGCTGAACTCGAAAAGAAATCGAAAGTAGTTGACTCCGTAAAAGGCACGGTCGAGCTCCTCAAGCGAGTTCTCAGCTCGGCTCCTGGTGCGATCATGCTCATCAATGATCAAGGCATTATCGAATATGCCAACGAGGAAGCTGAACGGTTGTTTGGCTACAACCACCTAGAATTGAACGGACAACCAGTTGCTATTTTGGTCCCGAAACGGTATCACGGGTTACATCGCCAGCACCGCAAACGGTATTTAGCCGACCCAGCAAAACGGCGAATGGGAGAGCACAGCGGCACTCCTGCCACGAGAAAGGACGGCACAGAATTCTTGACGGTAACTACCCTTAGTACGGTAAGGACTGGGTCCTCGACAATTGTGACCGCACTCATTAGAGAACTCGATGAGACAAACTTCGTTGACTCGAACTAAGTACACTTTTCGGTAGTGAACACAGTCGTTCTTGGACGTAATACCAATCAAGCCCTTGGCATAGGGCAATTCGCCGTTGATTTTCTTGCCGGAAACCTTGGAACAGGTCCTTCCTCTGCGGTTTTGGATCGAACCAGGATGTTCCATACTGACGCCCTGTTGTGTGGTGCATCGGCGCTTGCTTTGCAAACCAATGCTCCATGCCTGCTGCGTTCGGAGGCTCTGGAATATCCTGATCCTTCAGGTTCATTTGTTTTTGGCTCTTCGCAGCGGGTGAAGGCCGAAAAGGCGGTGGCAGCAAACAGCTCCGCCGTTCGCGAGTGGGACAGCAACGGAACCAATTTTGGCTATAATCCTTCCCTCGGAAATGTTGCCGGAGAATTTGGTCACAACGACTATTATCCGGTCGTGATTGCCGCTTGCCAAGAGCGTGGTCTTGACGGTGCCACTGCCCTTCGCGCAATGGTACTAGTTGACGAGATTCGCGGGCGATTGGCGGAAGTTTTCAGCTTAAAGACTTACAAAATTGATCACGTCGTTCATGGCGCAATTGCGTCGGCGGCAGTTTATGTGGCGTTACACGGCGGAACAGCCGAGCAAGCCGAAAGTGCGATTGGAATGTTCGTTGCCCACTACATTCCTTGGCGTGCGATTCGAGCCGGGAAGCAACTGAGCGACTCGAAAGGCGCGTCGGCCGCAATCAGTGCGGAAGCCGCCGTTTTGTGCGCCAAGCGAGCTTTGAATGGCTTTGTTGGTCCCAAGGATATCTTCCGAAATCCGGAATCCATGTTCCGCCAATTCGAGCCTACTGACGGCTCGTCACCGTTCGATTTGCATCTTTCTCACTCGGGCGATGATTTTGCCGTGATGGGGATGCACTTTAAGCTCGGCTTGTATGAGCATCAGTCAGCTGGTGCTTTGCAGGGTGCTTTGGATTTGTTGGTTTCTTCGCCAGGTTTTGTTTCGAACATCAAGTCGATTGTTGTTAAGGCTTATGAGCCAGCGTTTGGTATCATTGGCGATCCGGCGAAACGCGATCCGCACACCCGACAGTCGGCGGATCACTCGATGGTTTACATTGTCTCGACGTTGTTAAGGAAGGCTTCTTCGCTTGGGGTTACTGGTTCGACTGACGATCTCTGGAAGGCGTTGATGCTGGCTCCGGTCGATTACGGCAAGGATGCGCTCGTGAATCCCGCCACTAGGTCTTTGATGGCGAAAATTTCGTTCGAGCATGGTGGATCCGAGTATGACGCGAAGTATCCGGACGGTATTCCGACTTCGATGGTGGTCACGTTGAATGATGGAACGACTTTGGATTCGGGATTCGTGATGTATCCGGGTGGACATGCACGAAACACCACGGCTGACCTCGGTTCGATCCTGGAGCACAAGTGGAGTTTGCTTGGCTCGTTGGCTCTGGTTGATGGCTCGGATGTTGGTGCGAATGTGTCAAGGTTGAATTCGATTGGAACGATGTCTTCGGCTCAATTGTTGGATATCTATCAGATGGACTTGGCTAGTCGCGACGCGGTGGATTAGTCAGTAGGGCGGTCGCGATGGCAAAGGCAAACGGATGAAGGTTATTGATCGGCATTCTTTGCTACAAGTGATTCGTGACCGCATAGAATCTTCTGATCGATCGATCGTCGTCGCCATTACCGGCTACGGCGGCTCGGGGAAATCGACCTTGGCTCGTGAGATTTCCGAGGCTATTCCTGGCTCTGTTGTCGTTGGCGTTGACCAGTATTACGTCAAAGAGAAAGACATTCTTGATGAAGATTGGAACGCCTTTGATCGAAGCAGGATGCGAGCAGAAATTTGTCGTTTGTTGTCTGATTCGTCAGTTCGATTAGCTATCTGCGAAGGAGTTGGCATCTTTCACCCCGATACGGTTGATTGTTTTTCGGTTCGAATTTGGGTTGATACTGACCTTGAAACTGCAACTCTTCGAGGTATGAAACGGGACCGAGAGGAGCAAGGCAATGACCATGACCATTTGTGGCGAGAGATTTGGGAGCCGGTTGAGAGAAGGTTTGAAACGAAACATGATCCGAAGGCCAAGGCGGACTTTCTTGTTTAGGCTAATACACAGTCCTTTTGGCAATTCCTATTCATACCACCCCTTCCGTCACGCTCGCCGATATATAGATCAGTGGTTTGGGACGACTAGCGCGACACCTTCCCCAAGGAAGGAGAGTTGGCTACGAACTGTCTCTCATTAACTTCCCTCTAACTTCGACAGTTTTTCTCGTTCGCTTTGAAGAGGAATGATTCGGCGAGGGATGCCATTTTGGGACTGCGAGGGCCAGCCCTCGATTTGGTCTGCAAAGCCTGCTTTGTTGTAGAAACTCTCTAAATCCGCCTACGACTAGAAGTCGTCTTCGATATCAAGCTGGTCGAATTTGAACGATTTTACAGTCTCCACAAATGATCTATCCCCTTTAGTTTCGAACCAATGTGCGCTACAAAAGGGGTAGTTCATGGAAGAGACAAAGCCATGTTTTGACGGGTTATTGTGTACGTAATTGAGGCGAGCAAAATAAGAGTTCTCGAAAGTTAATCGAGTATCTCGCATTTGAAACCAGACCTTCCTGCCTTCCGAATTATCTACCCTATTGAGATTGCGAGCTGAAACACCATGAATCTTATGATTCAACTTTTGGACACCTTTTTCCTGGGGCGCAAAGCCGACAAGGTGGTAGTGATTTGAGAAAATCGCCCACGCTTGAAGTTCAAATTTGAATTCTTCGCAAGTTTCAAAAATGACAGATTGGAGCATCCTCAACTTTTCAGCAGAATCGAATAGATGGACTTTTTGAAGTGTGCTTGACGTTACGAAATATGTTCCGGGAGCGGTCACCAGCTTACTTGGAGCATGAGGCCAAGAATCCATGATCTAATTATGTTAACTCATTCGATAGATTTTCAGCGAGACAGGTCTCGCAGCTGAAAGCGAGGGCAGGCCCTCGCAGTCCCAAAATGGCCTTCACACTTCTTTACGTTCGCTTTGCATCGGGATTCTTTTTCATCGAGATATCTCTTAAATATCCCAAGAACGTAGCAGTCGTGGGGGTAGCTCTGAAATACACATCTAGACCTGAATCAACTGGAATCGGACGGTTTTTGATGTGGGCATACATCTTATCTTCAAGTGCAACTTCTCGATCCCAATCTCGATGGTTGTTAGGAAAGAAGTGCATGAAGGTTGCGAGGTCATCTAGTCTCTTTACATCCTTCAGCCACGAACGGTATGCCATTGGTTGAATTATGCTTGGTCGAGAAACTCACGGAAATCCCAGAAGAATTTTTTGTTCACTTCCATGTATATCTTGAACTGAAGCCAAGCTTCAAAGCATGGCTCGCCCATTTTTGCTCTCATGTTCTTGTCGGACTCTTCAACCGCGTAGGCTCTATCACAGTCGATCATTAAGAAGAGTTCGCCAGAGAGCTTTGAGGCATTTGGATCGTATTTATGAAAGCCACAAATCCACTGGATGTTGCCTTCTTGTTGGGTAAACCAATCCCTCCGAAGGGTGTCTGAAATTCGATAGTTCTTTGTTGATCGCCAAGTCTTCCAATCACTCCATTTCAACCAGCCCTCAAGATCATATCGCGCGGCATTAACGTAGTTAACACCTTCAAATTTCAGCCAAACCGAGGTTGAAACCGGATTCGGCTGCAAACTGTGCTTCTCATAAAAGTAGCTAGCGAAATCCTCAATCCATATGTTGTCAATTTGGATTTCGACTCGATCTCCGTCATGCTTAACCGAGGCGACAGCTGTATCATGGAGTCCGCTTCCAAAATACTTGTTCGATTTTTCATCAACCGGCAAGTCCCGATTTAGGCTGAGACCATATCCTTTTGCTTCCTTTCGGTCAATCCGATCGTCGGTTGCCTCAGACCATTTTATGGAGTGAAGGAAATTCGCAAGTTCCTCGACCTTGGTCACATCCTTCAGCCACGAGCGATACGCCATCAGAGAACGACTGATCCAAGCCGATGCAGGTGCGACTTTGCCGCCTCCAAAGTCAAATCGAATTCATCGTGTCCAAAAACCACCAAGTCAGCTCGCTGAGCTGCGGGTTGCACATAGATCTCGTGCATTGGGTTTACGTGCGAATTGAACCGAAAGGTCACTTCAGCTTCGTCCCGTCCCCGCTCTTCGATGTCGCGCTTTAGGCGACGGGCGAATCGGGTTTCGGTGGGAGTCTCGACAAATATCGAGGTGTGGTAGAAGTCATTCACTTCGGGCCAATGCAAGGCAAACAAGCCCTCGACAATAATGACGGCCTTGGGTGTTACCACGTCGCCAAACACTGCTCGGGTGTGGCGTGTAAAGTCGTAGTGAGGCTTTTCAATGGTCCGACCATCGCAGAGCAAAGTTAAATGCTCAAGGAGGAGCACATGATCGATTGATTCTGGAGCATCAAAGTTCACCTGCTCTCGTTCTTCAAAGGTTAGGTGGTTGAGTGGTCGGTAATAGTCATCGATTCGGATAACCGCGGCATCAAGACTTTCCGCAAGGGCGTTGGCAATCGTAGTCTTGCCTGACCCAGTTCCACCCGCTATTCCGATTACGCGCACCGACATCCCTGACAATATTGTAGCGGAGAGTACGGCGAATCGGCTAACGTATCTTTACGAGATGAGCATTGAGAAAGCAGAAAAGCACTTAGTTGAAGTGGAACCAAAGTTTAACGAAATCATTCGGAAGCATAGTCCTTGCGTCCTCATTGATGACGAACGTGAGACTAATATTTATCAAGCCTTGATGCGGGCGATCCTGTTTCAACAATTATCAGGAAAAGCGGCTTCGACCATTCAGGGTCGTCTTTATGCTTTGTTCCCTGATCACGAATGTCCGCCTGCGAACCAACTCGGGATGATGACGACAGAGG
>JAYVHY010000274.1:0-3435 GCA_043770615.1 Armatimonadota bacterium
TCCGATCCAAAAGGGCGATACTTGGGATACGAACTGGTTGGCAGACTCAAATTCGGCACTGCTGGTTGTTCAATCTCCAATGGGCGAAGGCAAAACCAAGTCGTTCCTGATTCGGATATTTTTAGTCGATGGCGATTTCCAATCGGCTCAGCCGCTTTTTTCTCAGACTTATGCCGAGAAGTTGTTGCCTTCGATTAATGTCGATTGCTCGCCCAGTTTGAAACATGCGATTGTGACTCTTCGGAATTCGGAAGGATCGTCTCACAAGGTCTTGTGTCTTGGTGGAGGAAGTTTTACTAACGCACCGGACCTTGACCGAGCCGAAAAAGAGGGATTGAGTGGACCAAACTGGTCGGTGGATGGAACGGCAATTTACTCGAATTTGCCGCAGCCGAAATTCAGAGTTCTTTCTGATACCTCCGTAGTTAAGTCCAGTGACAAAGTTGGCACGGTTTCGATAACTGATGACACGAAACAAACAACGGAGGAAATTCGGTTTGTCATTGCTACTTCCGCAGACAAGGATTCGGGTACCTCTAGTGGCAACATATCTGAAGGCTCGCTGACCTTGAATTTTGTGGGTGGCACGTTTAAAATTGGTCCGCCATTGCCCAAAACGGGAACGTCGGTCCTCGAGCTAATGACCGCCAACCCAATTCTGCGCCCGGTTCGGTTTAGGGGTCCATGGGTCAACCTCGCTGCTGTAACATCTAAGGTTGTCAATCGGAACCAATCGATTGTGCTCTATTACGACCAGTCGAACGCCCAAGACAATAGCGTATGGCTCACCGCTGGACCTGAGAAAGGAAGTCCAGCAACGTTGGTTGCCGTCCATGTATCGGAAACTTGGCTGTCGGAACAGAAAAATAGCATTGCCTATCTGATTGACGGCGCTCTATTTTTCCGGTCAATCGGAAAGTAACTCGCGATATACTGCCAACTAGGTAGTTATGGCACTTACAGTTCGGGATAAAGTCGCTCATTTGTATCGTCGCTTTTCGTTTGGCGGAACTCTTGCCGAAATCGAGGAAGGCGTTTCCAACGGACTGGACGCCACTATCAAGAAGCTGATTGATTACGATTCAGTGCCGACAAATTTTGCTGTTCATCCTTACGAATTTGCTTGGAATGAAGATGAGAAAATGGAAGCTGAGCCGGGTACTTATCGGTTTAGGCTCTGGTGGGTTTTGGCCATGGCTTCTACAAACCGACCATTTCAAGAAAAGCTTGCCTTGTTTTGGCATTCCCACTTTGCGGTGAGCGAGAAGAAGGTCGAAAACGGACCGATGATGCTCGACTACATACAAGTACTTCGTAACGGCGCAAATGGTCAATTTAGTGATCTGCTTAAGTCCATTGCAAAGCTGCCGGCGATGATGCGTTTCCTTGATATGGAGCGAGCATTTAAAGGACATCCGAACGAGAACTTTGCTCGGGAAGTCATGGAGCTCTTCACGATGGGAATAGGAAATTACTCCGAGAAAGACGTCCAGGAAGTTTCTCGGGCTCTGACTGGTTGGGGCTTCATTGACACCTTTTATGAAGGCGGCAAAAATAACAATGAGCGGCTGATGACGATTTATCGTGATAAGCGATCGGCTTCGACATTTTGCCTCATGCCTACCATGCGAGACGCAGAACCGAAGACCATCTTGGGGCAAACCAAGGACTTTGACGGTGACCAGGTCTTGGATATGTTGGCGAATCGCCCAGAAACCGCGAAGTACATCTGCAAAAAGCTCTGGGAGTTCTTTGCATACGATGACCCAGAGCCAGCGGTTACTGATAAATTGGCGGCAACTTTTTTGAAGTCTAAAGGGAACATTAAGCAAGTGATGCTGACTTTGGCGTCAATGCCTGAATTCTACGGCGAAAAGTGCTTTCTGAAAGGATACAAGAGCCCCGCGGATTATATCATCGGAACTGTTCGCCAAATGAATCTTGGTACCGAGCTTTTGGTGATGAGGGGCAAAGAAGCAAACCCGACAAAACCGATACGTCGGCTGATCATTGACCAACTCGGCACGATGGCGTACTTCATGTTTAAGGCCGGACTGGATATTTGTTACCCAGAAGATGTTAGCGGATGGAAGTGGGGCAAAAACTGGATATCGTCGTCGATGATGACCTCGCGAATGCAATACAACGGCATGATGATTTGGGATAGTAAGGGTCCTTGGGTTGCAACCAAGACTACACAAGCTATGATGTCGGCAGCTGCCCCAGCCACGCCTGAGCTTGCGGCTGAGCGGTTCAAGAAAATTTTTGACTTGAATTTGTCGCCGAAATCTGATGAGCTGCTACTAAACACCTTCAAGGTTCATGGGGCAAATTGCTACCAGGAACCTGGAAAATGGGCAGGAGTTTTGTACTATTGCCTCAAAATGATGAGCGCATGCCCTGATATGCACATTTGTTAGGTCGTGTAACCTTTGTTCAAACAGTAAACTGTTGAGTTCATGAATTCGCTTCGCGTTGGCATCGTGGGTGCCGGAAATATCAGTTCAATTTACTGCGACAACCTTACTAAGTTTCCTTCGACCGAATTGGTAGCGATTGCAGATCTTGACCAAGCAAGAGCTACCGCTCAAGCAGAAAGATATGGGATTCGAACGATGTCGGTTGACGACCTCATTTCATCGGCGGATGTCGATTTGATTCTCAACATTACAATTCCAAAGGCGCACGGCGAAGTCGCAATCCGAGCCCTCCAAGCTGGAAAGCATGTCTACAACGAAAAGCCGTTAGCAATCGGTCGCGAAGACTGCTTGGCGATGCTTAAACTTGCATCCGAAAAAGCGCTGAGAGTTGGGTGTGCGCCTGATACATTCCTTGGCGCCGCGCACCAACGAGTTAGACAAATGATTGACGATGGCAAAATCGGGGTTCCGGTTGCGGTTCATGGTTGGATGACTTCACGAGGAGTTGAGTCTTGGCATCCAAATCCTGAATTCTTTTACAAGCCTGGCGCGGGTCCAATGCTTGACATGGGACCCTACTATCTAACCGCCTTTGTGAACATGTTCGGTCCGATTCAACGCCTAGCCTCGATGACTCGTACAACCTTTGCCGAGCGAACAATTACCTCGGAGCCGTTCAAAGGACAAACAATCTCAGTGGAAACCCCTACGACTTTTGTAACCGCGCTACAGTTTGAAGGTGGCGTCGTTGGTCAATTGACGACTTCTTTTGACACTCACAGCTTTCCAAGTCAGCCCAATATTGTGGTCTACGGATCAGAAGGAACGCTGGTTGTTCCCGATCCAAACTCCTTTAATGGTTGGAATGAAGGCTCGTCAAAAATCATTCTGAGGAACCCCAAGGGCGATGAAGAAATCTATATCTCCGACCTCCCATTTAAAGATAACTCTCGAGGATTGGGAATTCTTGACATCGCTCATGCCGTGGCTGAGGGTCGAGATCACCGAGCAAGTG
>JAYVHY010000275.1:0-3433 GCA_043770615.1 Armatimonadota bacterium
TATAGGACTTTGGAGAGATGGCGGAGTGGTCGATCGCGCTTGTCTTGAAAACAAGAAGCCTGAAAGGGCTCAGGAGTTCGAATCTCCTTCTCTCCTCCATTTATTTTCGGAACGAAGACAAATGCCTGCCGAAGCGCCGAACGTGTTCGGCGTTTGTTACTGAACTATGGCGTAGGACGGCTCGCTTCTAATTCTGTTGCCTATTCCGAAATCTTGAGCCCCGTGAACATATAAACGTCTGAAGCGGCGTCCTGAGCATGTCCCCGAACCGATTCGTCAGGATCACTAAGACCTTCACGAACACGATCAATCGAATCCTCTCGGCTAAACTTCCCGGTGATTCGGGCCAGATGCCCGAGACCCTTAAGGGCGTTTCCTCGAACTCTCGGATCAGCATGATTGGAAAGATCAACACAAATATCTTCCGCCCGCCCAGCTTCAAAAGCCGGAGCGTTCATCGAGACCACGATCGGGACGTAAACCAGCTCATTGGCATCGCCACGGCTCAAAACCTCTTCAATCTGGTTAGATGTCCAATCGTTAGAAAAGGGTCCCATACGCCCATTATGCGGGTTTACCCAGCAAGAAACCTAACTATTTTTGACCGAAGAACTTCTTGATCGAATCAAAACCGTTCTTCTTAGCGATGCTATTCAGCTTTTCTTCATAAGCCTTACCGGCTTTTTCACTACTTTCTAAGAGGGACTCAATCGTCGAAGCCACCTGCTTTTTGCCTTCGCTAAAGGCCGCATAGCCCTTGATGAGCTTTTCCTCAACCTGTTGCTCCTCGCTTCTCCACTCAAGCAAGGTCTTATGGGCTTCTTCAAACTTCTTGGGCACCTCAAGTGCCTGGAGATCGGCCAAATATCGATTTTTCTTGTTGTGAATGTTAGTCAGCGCAGTGATAAGCTCGTTAGCCGATCCCGGTGTCTTCGTGGTTTTACTGGCGGCTTTTTCGTTGGCTTGTTGAACTTCTAACTCTAAAGACTCGTATCGCGCCGAGAGCTCAGACATCTTTTGCGTATACGCCTGCTCGGGTGATAGGTTTGATCCCGGCTTGTTAGGATTTGGACTGAAAAAGGCGAACTTAATGCCAGCAACCATCAGGACAATAGCCACGGTTCGGTAAATTATTCGCTTGATCATCGATCTTTTTATACACTATCCTGGTTTGCTTAAGTTGTCGGTGCCAGGAAATGTCCTTTGTTCAGTAAAATATGAACATATTGTCAACTGATACGAAACAGAGCCTAAATGCGCGAGCCGAAGCGAAAATCCTTCCGGCGTGGGAGTCCAGAAAGAATGGCATTCCGCCCGGCTATTTTCATTTGCCCATGACGCCAGAGGCAAAAAACTTTTTTCATGAGAATGGATTCTTGGTGGTTGAAGATGCCTTCTCCACCGATGCAATCGAAGAATTGCGAGCCGAAGCAACTCGAATATGTCGAGGCGAAAAAGGAGAACTCAAAGGAGTTCCGAACTTCCGTGGCGACGAAACCAACGAAGAAATCCTGCGACAAATTCTCTGTATTCACTTCCCTCACAAGATCAGCGACCTGATGTTCGAGACCCTGAAGTCAAGTCCTTTTGTAGAGGTTTTAACAAGTATTATTGGACCAAACGTCAAGTGTATGCAGTCCATGCTTTTCATCAAAGCGGCTGGGAAACCTGGTCAAGCTTGGCATCAAGATGAGGTTTACATCCCCACTCGAGACCGGTCCCTTTGCGGAGGTTGGATCGCGATGGACGATGCTACCGTAGAGAACGGTTGTCTCTGGGTCATTCCGGGATCCCACAAAACCGGAACCATGTACTTCCAAGAATGGCACGGCGATCCGCGATTCGATTGTGCTCTTGAAGCCCAGCGATTTCCGTATTCAAATGACGATGCAGTGCCCGTAGAAGTAAAGGCGGGATCAATTGTGTTTTTCAACGGCTACCTGCTCCATCGGTCCTTGCCTAACTACGCTGAAACCGGTTTTCGCCGGAGTTTAGTCAATCACTACATGAGTGCCGAGTCATTACTACCTTGGATCAATCCAGCCGGTCCGTTCTCGGTGGCAACGCTCGATCATCGCGACATCATCATGGTCGCCGGTGAAGACCCATACGCTTTCCAGGGATACGTCGACGTTCACGCCCCTCACGTCCGCCCGGATGGAAAAGGCGGGTGTGGGAGTAATGAATACAACAAAGCTAACTAGCGGTCAGCCAGTTAGCTTTCAGCCATCAGCCGTCAGCCTTGAGTGTTCGGATCAAGCCGGTCAACATTTTTGCAACTTCCTCCAACTGTTCAAGTGGCACTTTACAATCGTTGACAAAGCCTAACTCCAGAGATACTTCAAGAAGAGCTTCAATTTCACGGACAGAACCCAAACTAATGTAAAGAAATCGAACGAAGTCTGCGTCTGAGCTTCGACCATGACCCTCAGCGATGTTTATTGAAACAGAAATGGCAGCTCGCCTTATTTGCGATACGACGCCAAATTTCTCATCGTTTGGAAATGAACTGGTTAGCTGATATAGCAGCGGACAGAGCTTTTTACTTTTCTCCCAAACATGCAAATCTCTAAAGTTGGACTTTCGCATGGCAGAATTGTAACATCGATTGACAAGCACTTGCTGATGGCTGAAAGCTGATTGGCTGAAAGCTAACCACGATTCGAATCCGGTACGCTTAGGCAACCAATGATCGATCGATATTCCACTCCCGCAATGAACCATATTTGGTCCCGACAAGACAAATATGAGTTGTGGAAAGAGGTCGAAATTGCCATTTGCATGGGCTGGCAAGAGGCTGGAGTCATCCCTGCAAGCGATCTCGCCGAAATCTGCGAAAAATCAAAATTCACTCTCGAACGATGCGATGAACTTGAACTAGAAACGCGACACGACTTAGTCGCCTTCGTTCGATGCCTCGAAGAGAATGTAGGTCCCGCAGGACGATGGATCCACTACGGCGTCACAAGCTATGACGTCATCGACACCGCGTTAGCCATGATGCTCCGCGATTCCTGCGATGTCCTCATCGCTTCGGCATCAGAACTGAGAAAGGTGATCAACGACCTTGCCGAAAAGCACATCAACACTCCTGAAATCGGTCGAACGCACGGAATCCACGCCGAGCCGATAACGTTCGGATTCAAAGTTTCAAACTGGCTAGCCGAACTTGATCGAAACATCGTTCGGTTGCGAACCTGCCGAGCAGAACTTCGGTACGGTAAGATCAGCGGCGCCGTAGGAATCCATGCGGTCGTCGATCCACCCATGGAAAGGTCAGTCCTTGCCAAGCTCGACCTCGAGCCAGAACCAGCTTCAACCCAAATTATAAACCGAGACAAACACGCAAACTTCCTCAACACGCTCGCGCTCATGGGTGCCGGTCTCGAGCGAATCGCCACCGAACTACGCAACTTGCAACGAACAGAAATCC
>JAYVHY010000276.1:0-7664 GCA_043770615.1 Armatimonadota bacterium
GGTGGGCTCGCCCTCGCCTACCTTGGAATCCTCAAGTATGGGCAAGGTTTGACTGACAAGTTCGAAATGCGGGTTTTCCTCAAGGACAAGACCTCGGTACAACAGATTTCTACCTTAGCGAATCAAATTCGAGCCATGGATGGAGTTGCTACTGTCAACTGGATCCCGCGTGACAAAGCTTGGGCGAAGATGAAAGTCGAAAATCCGGAAATCACCAAAGATCTTGACAACGTCCTCCCGGACGCCTATAAGGTTGTTCTGAAGGATCTCAGCAAAAGCGATACTATTGCCTTAGCTATCCAAGCTATCCCCGAAGTTGAGCCAGAGGGAGTTAAGTACCTCCGCAACGCTCAAAAGCAGGTTGAAGAGAGCCTAAGATTTTTGAAATGGATCGGATTGGTAGCCGGTGGAATGCTTGCGCTCGTATCTGGAGTCCTCATATTCACCGTAGTCAAGCTAACCGCGATGTCACGGCGGTTAGAGCTTAGGATAATGAGCTTGGTTGGAGCCACTTACACGACGATCTATACTCCACTGCTGTTGGAAGGTATGTTCCAAGGTCTGCTTGGCGGAATAACCGCCAGTTTGTTGCTGTGGCTCTCCTATGGTCAACTTCAAACTGTACTTGGTGGATACCAATTCTTAGCTGGCCTGCCGACGTTCCCGATTAACCAAGTTCTTTACGCCTGTTCGTTTGCCGGAGCCGCATATGGGCTTCTTTGCTCAATTCTGGCTCTCATCAACTTAAGAGGCAAGATTCGGTGAAACGAACGTGCCTTTTCCTTTTAGCGATCCTCCTGCTCGTTCCGATGGCAAGCCTCGGTCAGAAGTCCATCGGAAAGCTAAAGAAGGGACTTGCCGAAGTCAAAAGCTCAAGGCGAGTAGTTGAAAAGAAGTTATATGCCACTAAACACGATATTCAGGATGTCAGAGGACAGATGGACAGCTTGGAATCACGCCTTCAACGCGTATCAAATCAACTGGAAGACACAACCGAGAAACTTATCGCGGCGAAAGCTTTACAGGCAAAGTTAAGGATCGAACTGGACAAAGCAAATGCGGTTGTCGCCGTCAAGAAGACCCAAGTGGAAAAGCGGATTCGAGCCCTTTACAAACAAGGCAAGCCTAATATCCTTGAATTTGCATTTGGATCAATGAGTGCCGCCGACTTATCTACGCGAGAATTCATCGCACGGCGAGTTGAAATGGGTGATCGTCAAATCTTTGCCGAGTTTCGAACCGTCCGAGAGACCGCCAAAAAAAAGAAAGATGAGCAGGATACAGAAGTTCGCCATGTTGAACGGCTCTTGGTTGACCACGATGCCAGACAACGCGAATTAGAAGAAGCCCAAAAGAAGAAAGAGGAATTACTCAATACCCTTAAGGACAAGAAGGATAACCTCGAGGTCATCCTTGATGAGCTTGATTCGGATGCGGCAAACATTGAAGGTGAAATTAGAGCGGCGGTCGCAAGGGCCGAGGCACTGGAGGCGAAAAAGCTAGAAGCCGCACGAAAGAAAGGCGAAAAGTACACTCCTCCAGCCAAACATTCGGGTGGTCTTTCTCGACCAACCGGAGGTTCGATCACTAGCCGATTTGGCATGCGCTATCATCCCATTCTTAAATACACCCGGATGCATTCCGGCATCGATTTTGGCGGAGGTTATGGTGCTCCCGTTTACTCTGCCGGCGGTGGAACCGTCATCTCGGCGGGAACCAAAGGAAGTTACGGAAATACGGTGGTGATTGATCATGGTGGGGGTTTCTCAACCGTGTATGGGCACCTATCGAGGATGTCTGTGTCTGAAGGACAAAGCGTTTCTTCTGGGCAGCGAGTCGGCTCAATTGGCTCATCCGGACTCTCAACAGGGCCCCATTTGCACTTCGAAGTGCGTATCAACGGGCGGGCGGTAGACCCAATGCGATTTCTATAGTGGACACTTAGACACAAGTTGAAACCAGGTACTTATCTTGCTTCGTATTTATGATCGGTTAAACTACACTCAAAATGAACTACTTTGTGATTGCTGCCGATGGGCAAAAATATGGACCAGCCGACGTTGTTACCCTTAATCATTGGGCGCAAGAAGGACGAGTCATGCCGACGTCTTGGCTCGAAGATGCAACCACCGGACAAAGAGTGCCAGCAAACACTGTCCCCGGCCTAATGTTTCCGATGAATACTCAGGGCGCGAGCAACTACCATCAGCCGAATTATCAGCACGCTCCGGGACCAGCGTTTGGTGACAATGGAGCAAGTGATGTTACGAAAGTTTGGATTTTCTCGGCACTGTCGGTTTTTTGCTGTTCACTACTAGGAATTGTAGCGATTATTTTCGCGGCGAACGCTCAAAAGAAAGGTCATCCTCAGGCTCAAACCTCGATGATCGTAGCGATTATTTGTACCGTCATCGGTTGTGGCGGCGGCTTTATGGCTCTTGGCGCCCTTGGAAACCTTGGTGGGTAACTAGGACTCTTGTCTTTTGGGTAGTCCATGCAATACTTTGTAGTTGACCCATCTGGTCAAAAATTCGGACCAGCAGACATCTCGGTTCTGATCAAGTGGGTTGGCGAGAACCGAATTTTCCCCACCACTGTATTAGAAGAAGCCATGACCGGGAAGCAAATCATGGCCAATCAGCTTGCAGGTTTGGGACTACCACCGCCCGGCGATTTCTACCAAGGCGTGCAGCCTAGTCCGCACGACTATCCTCGGGTAACTGAGTCGCCGGGAGACAAACAATCTGATTGGGCTATTGCGCTTGGAATATCTGGGTTCTTTATGTGCCCATTGCTTTGCTTTGTTGGGGTTGGCGTCGCAGCTTACGCCCATTCATTAAAGTCGACTAAAGCAAAAATTGCGATGCAGGTATGCGTCGGTGCATTAGTACTTCAATTAGTCATAATTTTGTTGGTTTTTGTTGTCGCTGGCTACAGCTTGAAATCGCTGATCGGTTAACCGTTGCGCCTACAGTCCCATTCGGACTTGGTGCAAGAACAACCTTGCTTCCTCGCTTGGACCACCAAAATCAATGCGGCTAACCTCTTCTAGGTCAATGAATTGGATCCCATCCTCGATTCCAGACTTGTTAACTTCGAGAAGCTCAATGTGGTCGCGGGTGAAGTCCTTGATGAAGCCAAAGAACTCAACATCAGCAGTTACCGATACCATGAGTCGGTTTTCGCAAGAATAGCGAACGAGGTCGAGCATATTCTCGAACGGTCCAACATCGGCAGAGCTGTTTCGTCGCTCAGGTTGGCGCTTGCGCTCGTGAAGCAGTCGGATGCTAGCAAGGTATTGAGTTCCGACCGCCAATCGGACAATCGCCTCGATCTGACCAACAAATGAACCATTCCCCCGACCTTTGCTGTCGATGAGGGCAAGAGAATAATGATCTTCGCTAACGCTGAGCACAAAACCAACTTCAAATTTGTCGGTGTCTTCGCTGTCGTCGTAAACTTCAACTAGCTCTTGGGTGCCAACGTACTTTTTGAGCACTTCGCGGAAACGGTCGATGGCAGCACTCATGGGCTTAGTATATCAGGGAAGGGTATTGGACAAAAAAACGCCAAGAGAATTTCTCTTGGCGTTTTGAGTTTGAATTAATTTTAGCTCAGTTCTTTCGCCTTCGTCGAGCGACAAGACCAAGAAGACCAAGTCCAATCACTGCAAAAGAAGCCGGCTCAGGAACTACTTCAATACCGCGGAATGCTGTATTCGCTCCTGCAGTTGAAACTACTGAGGCTGAAGTCAGTCCACCAGCAAATCCGCCAGCGAAAGAAAGCTTAACGATCTTGTTTGCGTTTGTTTCAACAGTTGTTGCATACACGTCAGTACCAACCACCGCCATTTGACGAATGCCAAGAGTTCCTCCGCCAAGTGCAGTGCTCATTGCGGTCGCAGTCATGATTTGGGTTGGGGTACCAAAAGTTGATCCTGTCCAGCCAGTTGCTAGATAAAGTCCGCCACCAACGGCAGTTCGATCATCGGCGATCAACGCGCTTACTGGCGTTCCAGAGCCGTCCCGGAAAATTTCAAAATCATATGGACTCGCTCCAGTGCTAGCAAGCGTCATGTTTGCAATATTAACCGCAGTTAGTCCTGTACCTGTCGTGCCTCCGGCAACCATGTAAATCCCGGTCGTTCCAGAACCTGTTCCAAAAAACATATCGTTGCCAGAAATTTGAACAGTCCTTGCATTGGTAATCGGCGCAGCACTAACTACTGTGCTTGAACCGGATCCGTCAGCCCTTACCAGCCCCGTGTTTGAGCCAACTGCGCCAAAAACATTATTTTGAGCGTCAAACGTAGCTCCACGAATGTTACCGGCACTAAATGGATTTGTTCCTGCAGCGATGGTAAGATTGGCTCCACCTTGAGTGTTGTCGAAGCGCAGAAAGCCAGCTCGTCGATTGACTGCGGCACTGGTTGTTCCAGCAACAGCAGCTGTACCAGCGGCTGTTGCATAGCCTCCGTATGAAACTCCCCAGTTGTTGATGTCGCCGCCATCTCCTGCCCATCGCACAATGTTCAAATAGCCTTCACTGGTGGAAGATCCCGCTAAGGTCAAACCACTGATTGCCGTTGAGTTAATCGCTGCACCAGCAGTAGTGAATTGGTCAATAAATGCAGCAGTAGAAGCACTCGTAAGAGCCGCAGCTCCATCGCCAACACGAAGTGTGACAAGATTGCCAGCAGTGAACTGCGCGTTCGCCACAGCTGTAAAAGCACCCAAAAGGGCTAAAAATCCAAATTTCTTCATAATCCAAGCTCCAAAATTTAATCCAAACGAAACAGCCTTGTCTGTTTGATCAAGCGTTATGTTAGTAACATAACCTTAACAGTTTGAATCATCCGAACGATGAATAGCAAGAAAACGAGCTAGTAAAATTACGAGTCGTTGTGAGGTTTTTAAGCTTAAAACCTCACAACGACTGTTAGATATTTAACGCCAGAACTTAGTTCTTTCGTCGTCGTCGAGCGACCGCTAATCCAGCAAGGCCGATTCCAAAGATAGCCATTGAAGCTGGCTCAGGAACCACTTCGACACCGCGGAATGCCGTATTCGCTCCCGCAGTTGCAACCACAGAGGCTGTGGTCAGTCCATTGGAAAATCCGTTTGCAAACGAGAGCTTTACAATCTTGTTGGCACTTGCTTCAACGGTTGTTGCGTAAACGTCTGTACCAACTACTGCCATCTGACGAATACCAAGTGTTCCGCCACCCAAAGCTGTGCTCATCGCGGTTGCGGTCATAATTTGGGTCGGAGTACCAAATGTTGATCCAGTCCAACCCGTCGCAAGGTAAAGTCCACCTGCCGCTGAAACTTGGTCATCGCTAACCAACGCGCTAAGTGGTGTTCCGGCAATATCTCGGACAATTTCGAAGTCATAAGCACTTGCTGCCGCACCCATATTGACAATGTTTGTTGCGGTGAGACCTGTTCCGGTCGTTCCACCGGCAACCATATAGACTCCGCGAGTTGTTCCTGAACCAGTCCCAAAGAACATGTCGCTCCCCGAAATTTGTACTGTTCGAGCATTCGTCAAAGTCGTGCTCACGATTGTGCTGGCACCTGTACTATCGGCCCTTACCAATCCAGTGTTTCCGCCTACTGCGCCAAAAACATTATTCTGAGCATCAAAGGTTGCACCACGAATGTTGTTGGCACTGAAAGGATTAGCCGTGGCGGTCAGATTAGCCCCACCTTGAGTTCCATCAAACCGAAGAAAGCCAGCTCGTCGATTGACTGCTGCGCTTGTCGTCGCAACCACACCCGCTGTACCGGGAGCCGTAGCATAACCACCAAACGACACTCCCCAGTTGTTAACGTCGCTACCGTCGCCTGCCCACCGAACAATATTAAGATAGCCTTCACTGGATGCAGTACCGCTTAGCGTCAATCCACTGATTGCCGTTGAGTTAATCGATGCACCAGCAGTTGTATATTGGTCAATAAAGGCTGCGGTTGACGCATTGGTAAGAGCGGCTGAACCGTCTCCGACTCGCAGGGTGACGATATTACCCGCCGTAAATTGTGCTGTTGCAAACGGTGCAATTACCGTTGCAAGAGCGATTATTCCTATTCGTTTCATTTATTCCAAGCTCCAAGAAAATTCAAACAAGTTCACCCAGCCACAATGCCAGTACCTCGCTCGATCAGGAGTAGTGTCCCACAGCTATGTTAAGAGGGCTTTAAGCGGAGGTTAAGAGTTCGGAATTTACGGACTTGAAGGCTTGGAACTGGCAGAAATACCAGTTCCATTCGGAGAGTAGCTACTTTTTGACCGCGACCTCGATTTTGATTTCGGTCTTTTCGGTGCCTTTCTTGCGGTCAGCGGTCAACGTGAACTTTGCCCCGGAGTCTAACTTGCCTTGGCAAGTGCCCGTTACCGTATCGGAAGTGCTCGATTCCGAAGTTGAATATTCTTTGACTTTGCTTTTATAGAAATCGATCACCTTAGACGGTTCATCATTGGTAATTCGACAACTGACAAAGTTTTTTTCGCTATCCGTCTCTGCCCGCATCTGGCTCGAACCTTGCACGGTTGAACCGGGATAGAAAGGCACACCAAGCTCGTCTTCCGAGATCACAACGCTTTTGCCCAGGGTGGCGTCCACCTTCTCACCGTTTGAATCCGTTGCCTTGAGCGTCATTTCACCGTTGTCAGCCTTGAGGTCAAAATGGTCGCCGTTCGTTCCTGTCGCAGAAAGTCCACCTTTCTCGCCATCGCTCTTTATGTTCAGCTTCTCGCCGTTGGAGCCGGATATCGACACGTCAAACTTGTCTCCTTTCTCGCAGCCGATGGCAAAGAGTGAGGCGAACAGAATCGCACCAATTAACAGTCGAGCATTTATCATCTGCAAATCCTACAGATTCTCAATTGGTTTCGTTTCAAATCTAGGTCTATTGGGTCTGTGTATCAAGCTTTCGATTCCCCAGAACCAAGGTAACCTTCGGTCATTACCCTATGGGAGTTCACGCCCGACTCAATCGACTTCTTGGCCAAGATGGCAAATGCTTTGACGTAGCAATTGACCATGGATTCTTTAACGAGCGAAGCTTCCTGAACGGAATCGAAGATCTAGGCAGTGCGGTTCGAGTTATCGCCGCGGCCGCACCGGACGCCATTCAGTTACCACCCGGAACAGCCCCGTTATTGCAATCGATCAGTGGACCCAAACCAGCACTCGTTTTGCGAACGGATGTTGCGAATGTCTACGGCAAATCGTTGCCACGCAAACTGTTCAGCCAATTGATCGAGAACGCAGTTGAACAGGCATTGATACTTGATGCCTCATGTGTGGTTGTCAACCTGCTGCTGCTTCCGGATCAGCCCGAACTTCACGAAGCATGCGTTGCGAATATTTGTCGACTCAAGCCAGAGTGCAATCGGTACGGAATGCCACTCATGGTTGAACCATTGGTCATGCAATCGAATTCTCAGTCGGGCGGATATATGGTTGACGGTGACCTTGAGAAGATACTTCCTTTGGTTCGGCAAGCGGTTGAACTTGGGGCCGACATCATTAAAGCCGACCCTTGTGACGATGTTTCGCAATATCACGATGTCATTCGGATTGCAAGTGGCACGCCGGTCCTCGTTCGAGGCGGTGGAAGCGTGCCGGACGAGGTCATTTTGCAACGAACATTCGACCTTAT
>JAYVHY010000277.1:0-3430 GCA_043770615.1 Armatimonadota bacterium
GTTGACGCCTTGGTCAAGCCAAAAGAGTCCGGCGACGGTGAGCCATCCTTCCGGTTTCCTCAGCGTTGCCTCTCGGTTTGCTCGCCACTTCATATTTTCCGCAATGAAGTCCTGTTGAATTGCAAGTCCGGTAACCAACACCGCAGAAACGAGGATGATGCTCATATCGTGAAGTCCTTACTTGCCGAAGTAGCCTCTCACATAGCCTATGCACTGAGCGACGTAGTTCACATTCGCTTCATAGCGATATTCGTATTCAACCGAGACGCTTCCTTTTAGACCGATTTTGTCATAGTACGAAAGCACCGCGGCAATATCCGAAACTCCGGTGCCGTACGGTACATCTTGAGCGCCTTCCCCAAACTTGTTCAAGTCTTTGAGGTGACTACTAACGACCCGGCCCTTAAGGGCTTTGAGGGCGTCAATCGGCTTGAGACCACTGCGCACCCAGTGCCCGATGTCGGCACAGGAGCCAATTCGCACATCCCGGTCTTTCACAAGGTTGTAAACATAATTTGGATCCCAGACCACGTACTTGGGATTGTTTGGCTGCTTTGGATGATTGTGGAAACCGACTTTGATGTCAAATTCTTTAACGAGCTTCTCGATGGTGTCGATTGAGCCGGTTGATTCAGTATTGATGATCTTAATCCCCATGTTCTTGGCCCACGTAAACAGCGGCTTTGCCTTGTTGTAGTCGGCATCAATGCCAACCACTCCGAATGCCACTGGAGTGACGCCGAACTTATCCAACTGGGCTCGGAGTTCTGATAGTTCGCCTTCGGACAATCCTGGTCCCATTCCCGATTTTGAACCAGGCTTTAACGCTTGGCCAGGAAAGAATTCAATGTACTTTGAACCAGCTTCTGAAGCTCTCTCGACTGATTCGAACGCGGAATAGGGATTGAACGACCAGGCTTGGACGCTCATATAGAAAGGCGTGGGGCGCGGCTGGACAATTGCAGAAAGAAGCATGAGGGCACAAACGGACATATCAATCTAATCTTATTAGATTTTCGAATCGTTGCGCGTCGTATTAGGCCGCCAATTTTTCTAATTGGGCGGGGAAGAGGGCCAACAAAGCTTTTACGATCTCGGGATCGAACTGGGTTCCGGCATTCTTGCTGATTTCTTCAAGAGATTCTTCAATGGACCAAGCTCGCTTATAGCTCCGTTCGTGGGTTAAGGCGTCAAACACGTCTACAACGGAAACAATTCGTCCCGAGAGAGGAATGTTTTCACCGGATAACTGATTTGGATATCCGCGTCCATCCCATCTTTCGTGGTGAGAAATCGCGATTTCCTGAGCCAACTGAAGGATTTCTGACTTACTTCCGGAGAGGATAGAGGCACCAATTTCGCAGTGCTTTTTCATGGTCTCGTACTCTTCGTCGGTCAATTTTCCTTCCTTAAGGAGGATCAAATCCGAGATTCCAATTTTGCCAATGTCATGCAAGGGAGCTGCAAGTCGAAGAAGGTGAGAGAATCGTGCCGGCAAATCCATGGCTCTTGCAAGCTTGGAGGCCATTTCGCCAACTCGACCCGTATGAGCCTTGGTATCGTCGTCTCGATACTCAGTTGCTAAACCTAGCCGATCGACGACTTCAAGCTGAACTTCTTCAAGTTCCTTAGTGCGTTCCAAGACGCGTTGCTCGAGAAGGTCATTTTCCAAGGTCATTTCCTTATACATGAGCCTTGTTCGGAGCAAGTTTTTTACCCTTAGAGCAACTTCATACGCTTCAAATGGCTTGGTTAAAAAGTCGTCCGCTCCGAGCGCCAAAGCTTTTCGCTTGGTCGAAGGGGTCGCATCGGCGGTCAAAATCATGACCGGTCGAAATTCGTTTTCTTGTTTGGTTTCACGGATTTTGTCTAAGACATCAAAGCCCGATACATGCGGCATTTGAATGTCCAAAAGAACCAAATCGACGTTAGGATTAAGGAGTCGCGGTAGTGCTTCTTGAGGGTTGGTATAGGACTCTAAGTTGTTATAGCCAAGCTGCTCAAGGAGTCGTTCGAGAAGCAAAACATTGGCTGGCTCGTCATCAACAATAAGAATTCGTGAACTCAGGAGTCTTAGGGGATTTGTCATTTGCCGTCACCCTGGACGTTAAAGTTCTCTGGACTCCTTTTGGGTCCAAAATTTTGAACTTCAACCTGACTTGAGTTATTTACCTTTTGCGATTGGTACGGAAAGTCCATAGAGTCTTCCTCTCACCCTAGTATTGTTATCGGCAACGCGGAATCAATTCCTAATGATATTTTTGAATTCACCTGAACTTGAATTGCACCGTTCAACTTGATGCCCACAAATACCCAATTCGGGGTATTCTGTTCGCTGGTTCGGACAATGGCGTCCCTCAAAACCAATTGCAAAACGAGGACTAAGAGTGGCCAATAAAGCCGAATACAAGATCACCGAAAGCGCAGCTGAACTCGAAGAGCACCTGCGAGATATGATTTTCATCCGACACTTTGAAGAAAAGTGCAACCGAGCCTACCGAGAAGGAAAAGCTGGCGGATACATGCACGTTTACATCGGGATGGAAGCGTTAGCCGTCGGCTGGATGAAGTCAATTCGAAAGGGATATGACTACGTCATTACCGCTTACCGCGACCACGCCCACGCTCTGCTACTGGGAACTCCTCCCGTCGCTGTTCTCGGCGAAGTCATGGGACGAAGCTGTGGAACGGCAGGTGGTAAAGGTGGCTCGATGCACATTTACGACCCAAAAAACGGTTTTTACGGTGGTTGGGGAATCGTCGGTGGTCACGTTCCGCTTGGTGCAGGTCTTGCGTTTGCTGCCCGTTACCGAGGAGAGGATCGCGTCTGTGTGAACTTCATGGGTGACGGGGCATCGAATCAGGGTGTCGTTTTTGAAACGCTGAACATGGCCTCGCTTTGGGATATTCCTTGTATTTTTATCATTGAGAACAATGAATTTGCGATGGGTACTCGACTTGAGTATCATGCGGCTGATAAAGAACTTTGGAAACGAGGATTGCCGTTCGGGATTCGATCCGAAAGAATCGATGGAATGGACGTCATTCAAATGAAGCGTCAAGCCGAAGAAATTGTCGAATGGTGCCGAAAAGAGCAAAGGCCAGCTTGGATCGAAGTCATGACCTATCGATATTCTGGTCACGGGGCAGCCGACAACGATCGACAACTTTATCGAACTAAAGAAGAAGAAGACGTTGCCTGGACTCGTGATCCAATTGCACGACTGAAGAAGCAAATGCTTGAGCTCGGCTATTTGACCGAAGAGAAGTATGAAGCCATCGATGAGGAACTCATCGAGCAAGTTGAAAAGATTTATGAGGAAGCGGAAGCAAGTCCATTCCCCGAAGCCGACGAAGTTTACGACAACATTTACAGCGATATGAAACCGGAGATGGGACACTAATGTCAACCGAACTAACTTACCGAGAA
>JAYVHY010000278.1:0-3426 GCA_043770615.1 Armatimonadota bacterium
GCTAACTATGAAATCTGGCGAGATGTTCTTTTTGATACGAAAGGAAACATTCTTAACAACAAGCTTTCGGGATCAACTCTTACAGATTCAGCTGGATCAAAAGGATGGTTGAAGACGACCAGTTCTTCAACACCAACGTTCAATATCATTGACCCAGCTCCATCTCAAGAAGTAGTTATGCCTGATCTTGGCGACATCAGTGATTATCAAGACCTTAGTGCAGCGTATATCGATAGCAAGGCGACTTTTGCGGATGGAACCACTAATCCTTACTATAACCAAGGAGCATTCGTTGAGGTTTGGAATTCATCAACTAACGCGTATGTTCGATTAAGTTCGAATGGATATATTAATGGTTCTGCTGTCCTGGTTGGTACTTCGGACAAGCCAATCAAAATTCATGGTCCAGTTACAGTTGCCCAAGACGCAGTAATCAAGGGATTTGTGGCCGGTCAAGGAACCATTTATACCGGTCGAAATGTTCACGTTGTTGGATCGATCAAATACAAAACTCCTCCTGACTTTAGAGGCAATGACCCGGTTGCGATTGACAATCAGAACGAAAAAGCAGACCTCCTCGGACTTGCAGCTCGTGCCTCGGTCATGATGGGAAATCCAACTGGATTCAACTCAACAACCTTGACATACATGAGTCCACCGTTCACCAAAGAGCGAAGGGACGAAAACGGGAACGTGATTCCTGCTTTCAATGCAAACGAGTTTGATTCGACTGGTCGCCGACGATACCAGAGCGTAATTTCAGATTCAACCATGAACAGCATCGCGGAGGGAGTAAATCAAATCGATGCCATCATGTACACCAACTTTGTTGGTGGAGGAAACCTAGGAACTTCTGGTGGCGGATTTGCAGTTAACGGCACTATCATTAGTCGGGACGAGGCAATGGTTATCTATAGCCTTCCAATGTCCATGAATTACGACTCACGGGTTAAAGAACGAAGTTCGAACCAGAAGCCTCTTGTAGACGTAAAACTGCCGCGAAGTCCAGTGTTGATGAAGAGCACCTGGCAAGATAGAGGAACATCATATGGTACGTAAGATTGCACTAACAATCGTTGTCTTAGGCGTGGCGGCATTTAGCCCGGCGCCAATGAACAAAGCAAAGGGGCCACGAACATTTCAACCCGAAATGTCTCAAGCTGACGTTGCAAAACAACAAATCTTTAACGGAGTCTCGCCGGTCGTTGGTCAAGTTCCTCGAGTAACCAACGAAGTTGGACAAACGCGGAATCCCAACCAAACCCAACCGGTAGACCATTCCGGCGAAGGATCTATCCTCGCTGGCTCGGCCAAAGCCGACAAAGTTGGTGGATCAATTGCTCAAGCAAGTGCTCGAATTGAGTCTGAAGAACATCCGGCAAAATATGCTTGGATATTCGGACTACTGATTGCCGCACTTGGATTTGTAGGCTGGAAGCTCTTCCAATACAAGATTGAGAAAAGCACTCCAGTCCCAGAATTTAGTAAGCGGTTCCTAAAGGAATTTGCCAAAAAGTAAAGGCTTCTTCACTTTAGGGCAGCTTCAATTTCCGCAACAATTTGAGCACTGTCAGGCTTCATCCGAGAGGAGAAACGCTTGACGGTGCTTCCGTCTTTTCCAACCAAGAACTTTGCGAAGTTCCAGTCAACATCGGTTGTGCTGTTTGACTGAGCAAGAAGCCACTTGTACAGTGGAGCGATGTCGTCACCCTTAACCGAGATCTTGCTGAACATCGGGAACTTGACATCATAAGTTGACGTGCAGAACGTCTTGATCTCTTCATTGGTACCTGGCTCTTGACCGCCAAAGTTGTTGGCCGGGAATCCTAGAACCACGAGCCCTTGCTTTTGATACTTCTGGTAAACCTCTTCGAGTTGTTTGTACTGAGGAGTGTTTCCGCATTTGGTCGCAACATTAACCACCAGCAAAACCTTGCCCTTAAACTTCTTGAGGCTCGTGGGCTTGCCGTCGATGTTTGCCATCGTAAAGTCATAGATTGAGCTTGCTAAAGGGTTGCCGACTTTCATTGCCATCAATGAAGCGATCGCGAGGGTTGTAACCATAGAATGATTCTACGTCATACTTTCGAGCAAAGTGGGCGAAAAACTATATTTCATTAGGGTTGGTGGGACCGCAATGGGCGGGGTCGCAGGGGCTCTCACCAATGCGGGAGAGCAGGTTTTTGGATCTGAAGAAACGATCTACGAGCCGATGAAATCCTATTTGGCCGACTGCGGGGTAACGGTTTTTCCTACTTTTGATGGTACACGTTTGATTGAGACATCGCCAGATATTGTGGTGGTTGGTAATGCCGTTTCTCGAGGGAACGAGGAACTTGAAGTCGCACTCGAACGCAAAATGAACTGTGTTTCGCTACCACAGATCATTGCTGCGAAGCTGATCAAATCAAACACTAGCATTGTCGTCGCAGGAACCCATGGCAAAACGACCACCACGGCCATGACCGCCAATATGCTTCAAGTTGGTGGACTTGAGCCAGGATTTTTGATTGGTGGTGTGCCAGGCAACTTTGATGTCTCATGTCGCCCAGCCGCTGGCAATGTCTTTATCAGTGAAGGTGATGAATATGACTCAGCCTATTTTGATAAGCGCTCAAAATTCCTCCATTACAAGCCGGACATTGCCGTTGTCAACAACATTGAGTTCGACCATGCCGATATTTTTGACAATCTGGATCAAATCAAAAAGTCGTTTCGGCTGTTTATTCGGCTCGTTCCTCGAAACGGAGTAGTGCTTGCCAATGGCGACGACCCAGTTGTGCTTGAAGTCCTCAAGGATGCTTGTTCGCCAGTCGAAACATTCGGATTTAGCCAGGACTGCTTCTGGAGAATTACTGACTTTGCCGCTGGGGCAAACGGATCTTGCTTTACGGTGTATCGGGATGGTGAACTTCTCGGAGAATTTAAGAGTCCGGTAACCGGCGAGTTCAACGCCCTGAACATGCTGGTAGCCATCGCTTGCGCTCACCGCTTGGGAATGCCGCTCGATTTGATCCAACGAGGAACTTCGTCCTACATTTCACCGAAGCGCAGAATGCAGGAGAAGGGAAGTTGGCACGGTGCACTAGTCATCGATGATTTTGGTCATCACCCGACGGCAATTAAACAAACAATAGACGCGATTATTGATCGGTATCCGAACAGAAGAGTCGTAGCTTGCTTCGAACCTAGATCGAATACGACGACACGGAACTTTTACCAGAAAGAGCTTGCAGAGTGCTTTTCCCGAGCGGGTGCGGTCGCAATTGGTGCTCTCGATCGACCCTGGAGGTATTCGGAAACCGAACGATTAAATCTGTCCGAATTGGCCGATGCATTACCGATCCCCCACTTCGTTCTTTCCCTTGAGCAAGGCGCAGAAGCAAATTGGGGACACTACATAAAGGACTGGCTTGAAAAGGTTGT
>JAYVHY010000279.1:0-3413 GCA_043770615.1 Armatimonadota bacterium
TGGCACGCCCGACTGGACTCGAACCAGCGACCAATTGCTTAGAAGGCAATTGCTCTATCCACTGAGCTACGGGCGCGTGAAACTCTAGTTTACCGAACCAACGAAACTCACGACCCGCGCGGGTAGCATTGAACCGTGGTCGAGATCGAAATTCTGTCAATCCAAGTAGGAATGCCAAAGACTTACGACAGTGCTCTCGCGTCCGAAGACGGACAAGACCGATCCTGGGAATCTGGCATCTTCAAATCTGAAGTAAAGGGTCCGGTCCACCTCAGCGAAACCAATCTGGCTGAAGACGGTCAAGCCGACCTCAAGCACCACGGAGGGCCGGATCGAGCCGTACTCATCTACTCCGCCGAACACTATCCCGCCTGGAATGACCGCTTTGGAAGAACGTTAGATTTCGGCAGTTTCGGCGAAAACTTCACGGTTTCCATTGCCAATGAAACGATGGTTTGCCTTGGCGATAGATGGGTGACGAATGACATCGAAATCGAAGTCAGCCAACCAAGACTTCCGTGTTTCAAGCTCGCTCGCAGGCTCGACATGCCCGGACTCAACCTTGAAGTCGTCAAAAACCGAAAAGGCGGTTGGTACTGCCGAACCCTCAAACAAGGCACGGTCGAAGCTGGGCAAAAACTAACTTTAGTAGATCGACCAAACCCCGAATGGACCATTGATCGAGCCTTTCTGATCTACATGACCGAAAAAAAGGATCGGCAAGTCCTCCAAGAACTCCACGACCTCCCTCAACTCAGCACTCTTTGGCGAGAATCGCTGGCCAAGCGGCTCGAATCGAGGTAACTCCCATGCTATTGGTCGCAATAATCGGTCCAGTAGGCAGTGAGAAAACAACGATTCTGAAGGAGTTTGCCCACTCCGTGGCGGAAAGTGGAGCAAAAGTGGATGGATTTGTGTCGGTAGCTGGGATTCGAAATCGTCACCGGGAAGGAGCTGAATCCTATACCCTTCAATGGATCAAGTCAGGTGAAAGTGAACTCTTCACTGCTCGAGACGACGATGGTCAGTTCAAGATCGTCGAAAAGACTCTGCAACACCTTCAAACCTGGTCGACCAACCTGCCACCGAGGCAAGATCTTATCGCGCTAGATGAATTCGGTAAGTGGGAAGCCAACGGTGGCGGACTGATGCCCTTTTGGCCCGCAATAGCCGAGGCAAAGCCACGGATGATTGTCGTTACCCTCCGCGAAGGGGTTCGAAGTGAAATTGAGCAACAAATGGGGAGGAAGTTCGATCGGGTTTTCGAATCGGATGCCGCCGATACGAAAGATCAACTTCTCGCAATGTTTGCCGAACTTAGGGACTGGGAAATGGTTGGCGCATTTGGTGCCAGTTCGGGTGGGATCGAGTGCACTCTTGGAGCATGGCTCCATGCAATTCGCTTCCCATTTGTCGGTACGGTAATGGGGTCACTTCAAGCGGCAGTACTTGCGCTTGCTTCCAACCAAATAGGGAGAAAAGAACTCATTGTTTGGATCTCAACTATTTCAGCAGGACTAAAAGCCGTAAGTCCCGGACGGGCCCGAATAACACCAGTTGTGGCAATCACCGTCCAAGGATTTTTGTTTGTGATCGGAGCGACAATTGGGCGTTGGACTAAAGTTGGTTTTGCCGCTGGAGCATTTCTTGTCGGAATCTGGGCAGTATTCCAAGGATTCGTCATTCAATATCTCTTCTTTGGCCGAGCCCTCGAACTAACGTTCGACACTGCCGCAGTTTTTCTTCAGAAGAAGGTCGGAGTCAACTCACCAAGCATGTGGATTTTTGTCGCCGTAATCTGCGTTTTGAATGGTCTATTGTCGGTTGGTGTGACCCTAATGGCTATCTCAAAGCATCACAGTGGCCTAACAAAACTCATGGCAAAAGCGGGAACCGGCGAACGAAGTAAATCTTCAACTCGCATTCTATTTTGGCTCCCTTTGGTTTTGGTCACGAGCTTGCTCGTTCTCGCAAGAGAACAGCCTGGTGTCATCCTCTGGATGCTAATTCGGTTTATCGGCGTCTCGCTTTCACTATATGGCCTTGCCAAGTTCATACAGAGACAAGACTACTCAAAATTACTGTCTCGTTTTGGACTTTGGGGTCCGGCAGTCGCCATGAGAAAGGCCGCTGAAAAGACTAGCTTGCCACATGAATAACGGGTCGAAGGTTCGGGTCAGCTTCAATTCGCCGCAAGATTTCACGGGTTAAAGGAGCGATGTCTCCTTCGCCTGAGAAAAGGAACTTCATGAGGTACGCCGCTGGTCCGCGCTCACCCCAATTGAAGTATGCATGGGCCCGTTTTCCGCTCAAGGCACCTAAGTGCATCATCAATGCCGCAAGCGAGTTTGGAACCGCCACTCCGGTTGCTCGCAAAACCTTATAACCTTCGACTTCGTAACCCCGAACGGACAGTGCTCCCGTAAAGTTTGATGCATCGAGGATCTTGACTTCTACAAACAAAATCGGCTCGTTTGGTCCAATGTCGTGATCGCGTCTCGTCTCAAGTTCTTTGCGCTGATACTCTTCAATGTTCTGACCTTCTGGTCGGTTTGGAATGATGCGGAGGTGATTGCCGCCTGCGGTCGCAAGCCGAACGAACTCCAAAGCCTTTAGGTCGAGTTCAACGCTACTGACCCGAAGCTCCAAAGTCCGCCATATCCGGGAGATAAAGGAAACAAGAACAATTCCAAGGATGAAAACTCCCGCAATCTTAATACCCTCCGGCTTTTCGTAGATGTTGACTGCCGTTGTGTACACGAAGATGACGGAAGTTATCCCGTATCCCCACTTCATCTTTTGGCGCTTCTTTGCCGCAGAAATGGTTGATGCGATTGCGGCGGATGTCATGAGCATCAGTACGCCGGTAGCATAGGCTCCGGCCTGAGCCTGAGTACTTGCTTTAAAAATGATGGTGACGGCAAACGCAACAAATGTGAATATGAGAACCAAGGGCCGGTTAGCTTTGGTCCACTCTGGTGCCATTCCGAACTTGGGCAGATATCGAGGAACGAGGTTGAGCAAACCTGCCATTGCCGAAGCTCCTGCAAACCAAAGAATGAGGATTGTGCTGATATCATAAAACGTTCCGAAGGTAGGTCCGAAAAATTCATACGCCAAGTAAGCCAGGGCTCGTTCGTAGGCCTGCCCACCTTTCGCAAATTGAGCCTCGGGAATCAACATCGTGGTGACTAAACTCGAACCAATCAGAGCAACGCTCATGATGATTGCCACAGATAACAACAACTTTTTGGTATTTTTGATCCGACCAACCGGATTTTCTTCGGAGTCTCTTTTATGTCCCTTTACCAAAGACATAACTGAAACTCCAGTTTCAAACCCTGACAGTCCAAGGGCAAGTTTTGGAAAGATAAAGGCAGCTGCTAAGAAAAGCATCACCGGATTACCGTTAT
>JAYVHY010000280.1:0-3408 GCA_043770615.1 Armatimonadota bacterium
GCTCCAGGCGTGGTACATACGTTTACGTCGGAGATGAGTGGAAGACCATTCTTGTAATTTTCAGATGCTGTTCCCGTCGTTGGGGTGGCACCGTTGTACGGATTGAAGACATAGCCTCGTTCTTTGCCACCGGTACTATTTGGCGTGGTGACAATAAGCCCAGTTAATGCAGAATCCTCAGCGGATGAAAAAGATGCGCTTGAGCTGAATCCTTCTGTACCCGGGCCAGCCGAACCTGGCACAGCCGTGCTCAACGGATCGACTCCCGTGGCGTCGCTATAACCGATGCTTTGGTTTCGACGGCTATTCCAGTCCAGGGCCATTTTGGAATCCTGAGCAGCCGGAGAAACAAAAATTTGATCGTTCTTCACATAGGGGTAAAGTCCCTGAGTCCAAATAACTGGGAGGTCAGCTGGGTTAGTAGTTCTTGCTGACGCGGGCACGAAGTTGTCATCGTTATCGCTTGCATAGATGAAAAGCGAAGTTCCTAACTGTTTCATTTGGGCTAGTCCTTTCGTCTTTTTTGCTGCCTCTTTCGCCTGGGCAAAGACTGGGAACAAGATTGCGGCAAGAATTGCAATAATGGCAATAACCACAAGAAGTTCAATCAATGTAAATGCTTTTCGCATAGAATAAATTATATCGTGAGTTTCGTTAAATTGAATTGTAAGAATTTTAGATGATTTACGGGGTTTTAAGGGTCGATATTCGGATTTTAGGCTCAAATTCTCTCAAAGATAAGCGATCCGTTGTCCGAAAGCAAATCGAAAAGGTTCGGCATGCTTTTCAGATCAGTGCCAACGAAGTGGGAGATCATGACTTACTTGGTAACGCGGTCATCGGTTTTACGATGGCAGGCTCGAACAAGATCGAAATTGAAAAAGTACTCAATCATGTTTTACGAATGATTGACGAAAATCCTGAGGTTCAGGTCTATGATTCCGTGATCCTGATCGATCAGTTAAAGTAAAATTTCCACTTCATGCCACGAACGACTGTCCCCGAAGCCGAAGCTCTCCTTGATCAAGAAATTAAGGTTCTCGATAAGGGGTTTGTACGGCTGGTTGACTACATGGGCGGCGATCAACGGATTGTGCAGGCGGCGCGAGTCAGTTATGGCGAAGGCACCAAGTCTGTTCGCCAAGACCGAGCATTGATTCACTATCTAATCAAACATTGGCATACCAGCCCTTTCGAGCAAGTCCAGCTCACGTTCCATTGCAAGATGCCCATTTTTATTGCTCGCCAATGGATTCGCCACCGAACCGCTCGACTCAACGAAATATCTGGCCGGTACAGCATCATGAAAGATGAGTTCTATGTGCCAGAACCTCAGCAGGTCGCTTTCCAAAGTTCAAACAACAAGCAGGGACGAGCCGATTCCTTACCGCTCGACCAGGCAATGGCAATCATTGAGCAGATGGAGCAAGACCAAAAGGAAGCTTACACCGAATACACGGGCATGATTGATAAGGGCGTTGCTCGAGAACTTGCTCGCACAAACCTCCCCGTTTCGCTCTATACCGAGTGGTATTGGCAAATCGACCTCCACAACCTTTTTCACTTTATTCGCTTGCGAATGGATGCTCACGCGCAGTATGAGATTCGCGTGTACGCTGAGGCACTAGCTCAATGCGCCAAGGCGGTTGCACCATTCGCCTACGAAGCGTTCGAAGAACATATCCTTGGCTCGGTTGCGTTCAGCAAAGCCGAATGTGCCGCCCTCTCTCGAATGTTGGATGGGGGAGAAGCTGGCCTTGAAGAGCGGCCAATGAAAGCATTTATGGAGAAGGTCGAGAAGCTCAAGGCTTCGGTCCCGGTCGAAGCTCCCGAAGAATTCGTATCGCCGACGGCGTAATGGGTGGCACTGATACGCCAGCGAGGAACGAGCTGCTTATCAGTGTTGAAAACACGGATAAACTCAGCTTCAAACATCAAAGGTAACGGATTTTTGACGTGTATCCGCGCGTGGAGACTATCATATTGATCCTCCCTCCTAAAGGAACTATAAATCGGGAGGATGAAATTTAGGTTCAAATCATTGAACTTCACCAATCAAGTTGCTGTTAGGACGAGGATCAAAACTCACGGACTAAACGCCACCTTGGCAAACGCTTCCCGCATTCAAATATCCACCAGCGAGAGATATCCCTTTTTGAAAGAGGGATCGATGAGCCTGATCCATTGAATTGAAAAAAGAGAAACAGCTCAGGCGAATCGTGGGAGTAGTTACAGCACGGGAATTACTTCGAAACCCTCATCACTTACTAAACGCCACTTTGGCAAAGGCTTCTAGCTTCGAGTAATCCCCAACCCACGTCGTATACATCACGCCGTCGATGTTCTTCACCGACTTAGCTGCCGCTAGCCACGGCTTGATGCCGTCGACTGGAGCATCGTAGAACCCGGACAGAATCTGATGGCAACCCAACGAAGCAAAGAAAGGCAAGCTCTCGTTTGGCTTACCCGAGTTCCAGTTCATGATCGTAACGTCGGGCGTCAAACCCTTCCATGACTCTTTCCACGTTCCGCCCGCCAGATAGTAGTTGTCGACGGCATTGTGAAAAGGGTCGAACATGTCGCTCCATACGAGCGTGCGCCCGCCCGGCACAGTCTTTTGGCTCTGCACCACACACTGACGAAGATTATTCGCGTACAACGAACCCGGGGTCTTCCCCTCGCACAACGGGCAAACGCCGGCAACTCGAATCTCGTCGTGCGCCAAAAACAAGCCCTTTGGCTTCCATAATGCGGCAACTCGAGCGAAGTTGTCCTTAAGAATTTCCATCGTCCTTGGTTCACTAGGACAAATTGCGGTCTTACCGCTTTCGGTCGCCACCGCATGACTAAACGACGCAAAGACTCGCATGCCCTCCGGCAGTTTTGTCTTAATCAATGGTGCAGCATGGTTAAACGTATATTCTCCCATCCAAGGGGTCGTTCCCAACTTAGGGTCCTCGATCTTTTCGACCAATTCCCCTTCCTTCAAGACTTGACCGTTTTCATATTCAAGCTTGATCGGTGCTCCGAGGCGGCGAATGACGTTCAAAAATCCGGCCTCTTCGACTGAAATGTCGTCCAGCCAGAACTTGCCCGCCGAGCCGCCCCATAGTCCGGTATACAACGTCAACTTAGAGAACTCTTGACTGTTGAAGATAATCGTGTGCTCAGTCCAGTCTTGCGTCGCTTTGGCACCAGATTCCATAAAACTCAGCACTTTGCCTCCGTCGCCCATCGCAAAGCATCGAAACTCGCTGACCGGAGCAACGCGCTCAGTCTTGAGCCAAAACCGAACTCGATACTGCTGCCAAGGTCTCACGGTTAGGGGGTGCATCACTCGCGCATTTCCCATGTAGTTCTCGAACCGAACCGACCGATTACCGGTGTGCTTGATTGCCGTGTCGCTGA
>JAYVHY010000281.1:0-3406 GCA_043770615.1 Armatimonadota bacterium
GTGGCCGGGACGCCAACCTCCGTTAAAGGCTCCTGAAAGTTGACCCATATGGTTTTATTGCCTGACTTTTCGATCACTCGTTGGAAAGTCGGATAATGATGCTCGCCTTCGGGCGGAGCTAGAACGATATCCAGCCATGAAACATCGTATGCAAAAAACGGTGAGTTTTCTAGACGGTAGAGATCATCGCCTAGCGAAGTCGCCCACAGAGTTTCCGTGTTTACTTCATCATTACTGACGGTCCGAATAAGGACCTTGCAGTCGGGCTTTGATGCTTCGCTCATGAGCTTAGGGCATTTTACCGAGTCTCAGGTTTAGCTCATTGATCGCCCTTCTCAATCAGGGACCCGTCTACAATGGGGTTTTCATGTAGAATCAACTTCGTGCAAGGCACTCTCCTCTTCGCAATTCTCGACTTTGACTTCTACACGGCTCCAGGTTCGGATGCACAGAGAGGTATCCACGGAATCGATGCTTGCCAGTGGTGGATCACCGCCGATCGTTCGTTCATGACGATGGTTTGCAGCGATTTCACCTTTCGGGTTACCGATATTCGCGAGTCCGCCGAAAAAATGCTGACCGTCGCCCCAACGATGCTGGAAAGTTACACCAATGGCAATCCAGTCAAACGGGGCTCCATATCATTCGACAATGTCCTCGATCATGATGAGGTTCAAACCAAATGCGCAGAGCATGGACTTGAACCAACCCTTTTTGTGTACGATAATCTGATCGTCTTTTGGCGACTCGGAAATTCTGAGTATCGTCTCGATAGTAGCGGACCCACTTCAACACCTGGCAAGCAGGGCGGCTTTCTCTCGAAAATCTTTAGGAAGAAGTAACTACAATTGTTTGAGGCTGAAAGGTTGTTTAAATTAGCCTAAGGCGCAGGAGGGTGTTGCACGGATTCGAACTGCGTGGAATCGCTGCACTGGGAATTCCGACTTTCGCGCCATGCTCAGATGAACCGAAAGAGTCCAAATCGAAAATCGTTTCCCGATGCTAATGAAATCTGGCAGGACAGGCTGTGGCATGCTTAGCTGAAGCACGGAAATTGTTCGCTTCAAGGAAATCAGTGCAAATTTCCTTCAACGAAGGCTCATGCGAAATCTAAGCAGGTATTGCAGGTAAAACTTTTCCGTGAGAAAGCCAATCAAGTTCAAGACTCGAAAGTCGCGGAATGAGCCTGGTCAGTCGCACTATCTCACGTTTTCAACCTATCATCGCAAGCCGTTTTTGCTCGACGAGCGGATCTGCACGATGCTGGCGAAGCTCATCAATAAGGCGGCGAAGAAGCACAACTTTATGGTCCTCGCCTACGTCTTCATGCCGGATCATGTACATCTCTTGGTGTTTCCGTTGAATGAAACCTACGATATGTCGGCGTTTCTGAAGTCGCTCAAGCAGGGGCCATCGCAAAGTGCAAAGAAGCAAGGATGGATCGATACGCTGCTGTGGCAAAGGGGCGGTGGTTACGATGACAACGTTCAAGGGGCTGAGGCGCGACGGAACATTATCAGCTATATCCATCAGAATCCGGTTCGGAAAGGCATTGTCGAAGAGTCTTGGCAATATCGCTGGTCCTCGGCGAACTGGTATATGACGGACGAGCAAAGCAGTGTTCTGTGCGAGCGATTTTATGCGGACTAGGATTTCGTGGCTTGTTTGGCTGAAGCATATATTGCTTCGCATTTGAGAGCAAATCGATCGTTCGGTGGCTTTGCTTGGCTAGGAACATAACGTGGCATGCTTAGCTGGAGCACATTCGGGCAAGAAACAAGCGCTCGCGGAGAAACTTTTAGAGCAGTTTCATTTGCGAAATCTAAGCATGTATCTTGAGTCGTCACTTTTCCATGCTTAGACTCTCAGCTTCGTCCACCTTCGCTCGTCCCTCGCTATGGCTGACAAGCAGGTGTCGGCTAAGCATGCCACGCCAGTGTCCCGCCAGACATGTTTGAGTGTTCAAGCATAGTAATTAATCCAAAGGACAAATCTTAAGTTAAGTGCTCATATGCTTCTAGTAGGTGCGAGTAAGTGATGTATCCTTGCCGGGAAGGAGTGGCATGCTTAGCTGGAGCGCAGGTTGTTTCAACTTCGCGAATCTCAGGAAGGTTTCGTTATAGGAGTGCTCTCGCGCAATCTAAGCATGTAACTTATAGGGAGGTCAAACATGCTTAGACTCTCAGCTGCGCAGAGGTCGGCTAAGCATGCCACGTCAGTGGTCCTGCCAGCTTCGTGCCTCACTTAAATCAATTTATTGTTCCTGTTTCGTTCGACCGCGGCTAAATAGTCACGCAATGCAGAATTACTGCCAGGTTTTGGAATCGGCTTATTTTGTTGACTTGGCATTTTTAAGATAGCTTCAAAAAGACCATCAGTACCTTCACTTTTGTTTGTCGCTAAATCTTGCCCAGGTTTTGCAAATGGGTTATCTTTTGACCTTTTCAGCTTCGGGATTTCGCTGGAACCTTTTGATGCTGGCTCAAACAGACTGCTAAATATCGATCCAGATTGGGACTTGGTGTCATTCTTAAGAAGATCCGGCTTCGGCTTTTTTTGTCCTTCAAGTGAGTTTCTTAGAGCTTCACTGAGCTTGTTTTTGATTATGGTTTCGAAATGGCTCTGTTCATTCACTTCGTGAAATATCACATGGCGAGCTTTCAGGTATTTGTCGAAATTTAGGACCCTTTTGTCAATTTTGTCACTGTTTGACCTAAATGCATCGCCTAAATCTTTTGTATAGCAAACAATTACAGCCATTCGCAAAGCCATAGCGTGGATTACTTCGCGCTGAAATACTGTCCACATAGCAATGCTTGATGGACTGCCTGGATTGATTCCAACTATAGCAAGTAGCACCTGACAACTCTCGACGTTTTTCAAACATTTCTGTTCTGTCGTGCCACCGACTTCCTGAAAGTCTGCGTCGTCCCAAAGTACTGGATCGTGACCGATTGCTCTGACAGTTTCTCGAGCAATTTCCCGGTACCCCCTAAGGTCACCTGTTGACGAAATGAATACTCTTGTTTTCATTTTTGATGTCTCCTATGAGCAGCCGCTGGTTTCTCCGCAGCTTTGGCATTTCAGGCAGACGCCGTTTCTTACCAGGGTGAATGCTCCGCAGTTGCCGCAAGGGTCGCCTTCGTAGCCTTGGAGTTTGGCGACTCGGATTTTTTCGGAGTGTTCGGACTGGCCATTCTTGATCGCTGGGCTAGGAGCTTTGGTCTGCTCGGTAGTTCCTCCCCCTTTGGGAACTCCGTTCCTCTGACCCTCGACCAAGTCACCTCGGGACACCTGGGAGCTTCGCTCCTCTCCTCGAGTGGAGGAGCTTGATGCCTTGGAATCCGTTGAACTTGGGGCCATGTATGCCTTTTCGACCATTGCTTCGGTGTCTGAGACTTCGAAC
>JAYVHY010000282.1:0-7570 GCA_043770615.1 Armatimonadota bacterium
GTCACAATCCCGACCGGAAAACCAGATCCTTGCATTCCCCTTTGGGCGACGGCGTCGGCAAATAACATCAAAAGTGACCCAAATATTGCTGACATCGGCAAGGTTGTCCGAAGGTCTGTCCCTACCAATCTTCGTGCAATATGAGGAGCAACTAAGCCAACAAAGCCAATGATTCCAACCGCGCCTACCGTGACGGAAGTCATGGCCGTAACGCAAATCAAAACACTCCGACGGGTCTTTTTCGGATTGACACCCAAAGCTTGCGCCCCTTCTTCACCTAAGGACATCGCATTGAGTTTCTGCGTCATACGGTGAAGTACGAAGTACGAAAAGACGAAAACGACAGCCACCAAAGCCACCTGATACCAAAACACTGTCTCAAAGCCACCCATAATCCACCGCAAGACAACTCGCTGATCCTGGCCAGAAAACAAAATAAGGAAGGATAAGATTGACGACAGCATGGTGGCCACCACTACTCCAGCCAATAGGAGAGTCGGAGTCTCAATGACTCCTCTTCGTCGTGCGAGAGACGTAACTAGCCCTAGCGTCAACATGCCGGTAACAAATCCTGCAGCCGGCATTCCCAAGGTCTGAAAGAACTGATTGAAGACATCCTCCGATTCAATTGGCACGTGAAACCATGTTCTGATCAGCGGCAAAGCCATGGGTACCAGCACTGCACCAATTGCTGCGCCTGAGGATGAACCAACGATATATGGCTCAGCGATTTGGTTTCGAAACAAAGTTTGCAAGGCAGCGCCAGACACGCCTAAAATTGCCCCAACTAGTGCCGCCTGAAAAGCTCGCGGAAGGCGAATTCCCCAAATGATTGAATTTGCCGTGTCGTCCGGTTGACTTCCTCGCAGAATGTGAATGACGACGTCCCATGGCTTATACCATTCCGAACTGCCAATTCCAACGTGAAGCACAAAGGCAACCATCAGCAAGCAGAATGCCATCACCAATACTTTTCGTGCCGACTTCTGCATTAGCCTAAGGTTATACTCAAAGAGCGTTGAAAACCTTGGCACTTTCGCAGCGAACAAATATTCTTAAGCCCTCTCCGACTCTTGCAATCTCTGCAAAGGCGAATTCTATGAAGGCTGAAGGCATCGACGTCATCTCATTTGGAGCGGGAGAACCAGACTTTAACACCCCACAGCCAATTTGCGATGCGGCAAAAGAGGCAATTGATTCCGGTTTTACAAAATACACACCGTCGGCAGGAATCAACGAGCTTAGAGAAGCTATTTGCGGAAAACTCAGTCGAGAAAATGGGCTCCAGTATTATCCATCCCAAGTAATTGTCAGCTGCGGCGCAAAACACAGTGTCTACAATTCAATGCAAGTCCTGATCGATCCGGGGGACGAAGTAATCCTAATTGCTCCTTACTGGATGACTTACGCCGACCAAATCCAACTGGCGGGGGGCATTCCGGTAGTGGTCAAGGCACCGGCGGAGACCGGATTCGTGCCGGACATCGAGCAAATTCGAGAAGTAATCACACCAAAAACAAAAGCAATTCTCATCAACAGTCCTTCCAATCCAAGCGGAGCCGTTCTTCCCGATAACATTCTTAAAGGCATCGCCGATATCGCAGATCAACACGATCTATGGATTATTTCCGACGAAATTTACGAGAGACTAATCTACGGAACCTCCTTCCGATCAATTGCATCGTTCAGCCAGAACACCAAAGACAGAACCATCACAATCGGCGGATGCAGCAAAAGCTATGCGATGACTGGATGGAGAATCGGCTTTGCCGCAGCTCCTTTGCCAGTAGCCAAGGCAATGAGCAATTTCCAAGACCAAGTCACCAGCAACCCTACTTCGTTCGCTCAGCGCGGCGCAGTGGTCGCTTTTAACTTGCCTTCCGAAAGTGTCGAAGCCATGCGAGCCGAGTTTGAAATCAGGCGAGACCTTATCGTTGGATTATTAGCAGACATCCCCGGTGTAAAAATCAATCCGCCCAAGGGGGCGTTTTATGCATTTCCCGATATCACAAACTGCCTCTTGCCTGGAGAATCCGATCTGGATCTCGCCGCTTTTCTCCTCGAAAAGGCTCACGTTGCCGTAGTACCCGGTTCGGTCTTTGAAGGTCCAGGACACATTCGACTAAGTTACGCCACCAGTCGACAAAATATTGAAGAAGGAGTTCGTCGCATCAAAGACGCTTTTGCAAGTCGCCAATGATCCCCAAGACAATCCCGTTAAAGAGCGAAGCAATGTTCGGGTTAGCGATGCGGCACCGATCAGCCGCTCCGTCCGATATTTGTAACAGTTATGAACGAATGGAGTTTTTTGGCGATTCCGTTCTTGGGCTTGTTGTCGCTCAATATCTTTACGAACATCATCCGTTCTGGGATCAAGGCATGATGTCAAAGGCCAAAAGCAGTGTTGTTCAAGAAGCTCCTCTTGCCGAAATTGCCCTCAAACTCGGATTAGACGCTCATCTGGAGTTGAGCCCTAGCGAAGAAACGACGGGAGGACGACAAAGACCGTCAATACTTGCCGACGTTGTTGAGGCAGTCTTTGGGGCTATCTACCTAGAATCTGGCTTAGAAGTCGCAAGATGGTTCATTTTGGAACAATTGAACCCCTATCTCCTTCGAATTAGTAGTGGTGACGTCAACCCTGACGACTACAAGTCAAAACTTCAAGAAATAGCTCAGTCAATTTGGAAGAAAACTCCGAACTACCGGGTTTTGAACGAATTTGGAGCTGCGCATGAGAAAAAATTCGCAGTTGAAGTACTATTTGATGATGAGGTGATCGGTGAGGGCTCCGGTCGCAGCAAAAAAGAAGCAGAGCAGGCAGCCGCCGCGGAAGCAATTGAAGTTATCCGTCGCAATGTTAGACTCTAGGAGCCCCGTAGTTTTGTTAGTTATTTGATATTGTTTCAGTATTGTGGCCCTATAGGCATCATTTATGCAGATTCATTATCTTCAAACATCTAGCGATAGTTTAAGAAGGTAAAAGCAAATGAAAGGAATCATCTTAGGAGCATTAGTTTTCGGAGTAGCGGGATCAGCAATAGCCCGCCCAGAGCTTAATGCATTTATAAATAAGCCAGCCAACTCTGTTCCGGAGCTGCTCGCCCAAATCAAATCTGATAAGCAGGTTGCCGATCGATTCATGCGACATTTTTCAATGTCAAAGGAAGAAGTCCTTGAATATGTGGGTTCACTCCACCTCGGTTCCCTACAGCAATCAGGCTACTACACAATTTATAGCGCACCAGATACCGGGATCATCAAAGCCCACATTTCTTTCTTCAAGAAAGGAACCCCAGCTTTTGTCGACGCCGATGGTACTGCCATCCTTCGAGTTAAGTGTGCCAACCCATTTGTCGGTGGTCCAGTCCGTCCCTATTCAACGTCAACTCCAAGTGTTGTTTCTTCAGAATCGGGAACCTTGCCAGTGAATCCGGGGCCATCAATTGGCTCAGATTCGATCGATTCATCGTTCACGCCACCAGTCCCTGAAGTTAGCATTGACAACCCTATTACCTTGAAAACGACTCCGGTCAATTCGAGTCCAGGCGTTTTTGCCGGCAACAGCATTGCTTCAATTCTTGGTCTCGGCGGTGCAGCAATCTTTGTCAACAAAGGTAGCACCCAGAGCGTTCCAGAACCTGCATCACTCCTTGCAATCGCAGTTGGCGTTGGTGCCCTTGCCCGACGACGCAACAAGAAGAAATAAGCCACGACTAACTATCGCTTCAAGGATCTCACGGATAACCGTGAGATCCTTTTTTCATATCTCGAGTAACGTTGGACTGATGGGCTGGTTGAATGAAACAACTCCACCGTCAACCGAATAGTACAAATTCTCTAAACGAACGCCGCAGTTTCCTTCAAGGTAAATACCCGGTTCAATGCTAAAGCAGTTGCCGTGCTCAAGTGGCTTGTCGTTATCGGAAGTGATATTCGGCTCCTCGTGAACTTGCATTCCAATTCCATGTCCCGTCCGATGCGTAAAGTAAGGACCATATCCGGCATCTTCAATGACTTTCCGAGCCGCTAAGTCCATATCCATTGGTCTCGCCCCAACTTTCCCAACCAACCTTGCGGCTTCGTGAGATCGGTAGACAATATCGTAGAGCTTCTTCTGTTCTTCGGTTGCTTTCCCAAATACAAATGTACGAGTAATGTCGCTACAATATCCTTCGTAGGTGCATCCAAAGTCGACCAGCACCAACATGTCTTGTTTCAATCGAGTCTTGTCATTAATGTGATGAGATTCCGCTGAACCGGGACCAAAGCAAACGCTGCAAAACTGAGGCAGCCCACCCCAATTCTTCATTTCAAACTCCATCAGTTCACGAACTTCCAATTCAGTGATCCCTTCTTTAAGGTGACCCTTAATATATTCAAAAGTTTCGTCAGCAATCTGACCAGCCCGTTTCATCAGCGCCAGTTCGGCATCGTCCTTCTTCGCCATCAATTCCGCAATAACCAGCCCACCAGGCTTAAACAGTGCCGCAGGCAATGCCATCTGCATCTCAAGGAGCATTTTTGCAGGCATATGATCGTCAACTGCGATCAGACCGGATCGCAGATCCCAATCCTCCGACATTTCAAGAAAGTGCTCAATCGGAGACTCGCCATCTCGCCATGCCCGAATGTCCTCGATTCCGATTCGTTTGGCTTGAATTTGGCTAAGTGCCGGACAGATCAGCCGAGATTTTCCTGACTTATGTATCGCGAGCGTCAAAAACCGTTCATGCCCGTCCTCAAAAAATCCCGACAAGTAACCCATCGATATCGGGGTTTGCGCGAGAAAAACGTCATATCCAATATCGTTAAGATGGTTTGCAAGCTGTTGAGTCCGGGACATGGCTACTAGTATTCCCTAATAGCCTGCCTGGCCTGCCACAGAAATTCGAGGATCGCAACCAACTTGTCGTTCACCGTCTCTCCCGATCAATATCGCATGACAAGACCCTTGACTCTTTGGGGTTCCGAACTTATGACCCATCGCTTTAAGCCGAGCCATCGAATCATTACTGATCGCAAACGGCTCCATTCGAATTTCATCGGGCAACCATTGGTGATGAAACCTTGGCGCACTGACCGCCTTTTGAACTGGCATTCCATGCACAATCACGTTCAAAATCGTCTCAAAAACCGTATTGATGATCGTAGGTCCACCGGGCGACCCAAGCACCAAGAAGAGCTTTCCATCTTTGGTCAATATCGTTGGTGTCATTGACGACAAAGGTCGCTTACCCGGCTTAATCGCGTTTGCTTCTCCCTGAATCAAATTATATTGATTGGGAATTCCTGGCTTCGAAGTGAAGTCGTCCATCTCGTTGTTCAGGAGGAAGCCAGCACCACTGACTGCCACTTTGCTGCCATAACTATCATTCAGCGTATAGGTATTTGCAACGGCGTTTCCTTCGGCATCTACAACGCTAAAGTGAGTCGTATTTTCCTTTTCGTTGGCGTGACCAAGCCCGGGCTTAATCGTCTCAGCCGGAGTTGATCGACTCAAACTGATTTCAGCGCGTCGACCAACCAGATACTGACGATCAAGTAACTTTGCAACCGGAACCTGAACAAATCCCGGGTCACCCATATACTCAGCCCGATCCGCAAAGCAACGCTTCATCGTTTCCGTCATCAAATGAACGGTTCCTGCACTGTTGAACCCCATCGTCTTAAGGTCATCCTTTTCAATCATGCCGAGCATCGTCAAAAGGACCACTCCACCCGAACTTGGCGGTGGCATGGTAATGACCTCATAACCTTTGTATTTTCCGCGCATTGTTTCGCGGAAAGTCGGAGTGTAAGTTGCCAAATCATGAAACGAAACTAGCCCGTTTCCAACCTTCATTTCGTCAACTATTGCCTTCGCGGTTTCGCCTGAGTAAAAGCCCTTAGCTCCATGGTCGCGGATGTTCCCTAACGTCTTGGCAAGCTCAGGTTGTCGAAAATTCTCGCCGCTCTTGTAGAACTGCCCGCTCCGGCCAAAAATCCGCCAAGTGCCCTTAAATTGCTTGTTTTTTTCGGCTAAATCCTTCAAATCATCCGCTAACTGAGCGTTGATCTTAAAACCTTCGCTCGCGAGCCGAACGGCTGGTTGCACGAGATCCTTCCACGCCAACTTGCCGTACTTTTTGTGAGCCTCGTAAAACCCGGCAACCGTTCCCGGTACGCCCGAAGCACGATGCCCTAAATACGAATCCGACGTTGGTTCGCCCTTTTTGTCCAGGTACATCTCTCGATAAGCAGTACTTGGAGCAATTTCTCGATAGTCCAACGCAAATGTTTCCCCCTTTGAGGATCGGTAGACCATGAATCCGCCGCCGCCAATATTTCCCGCCGAAGGCAAAGTAACCGCTAAAGCAAACCCGGTGGCAACCGCCGCATCAATTGCGTTTCCGCCCTTCTTCAAAATGTCTACACCAATCTGGGAGGCAAGGAATTGATCGGAAACCACCGCTCCCGACGAATACCGCTGAGTCGCCCCGATTTGTGTAGCAACCAGAAGAGATACAACCATCACTTTCCAAGTACGTACTTATCGAGCCATGCAATCCACCGAGCCCATTGGTCCATCAACGTTTCTCTGGCAATCTGTCCATGATCTTCGTAAGGATACATATACAAAGCCGCCGGCTTACCGATGCTCTCCAGAACGCTATACATCCGAACCGTATTGATCGGGTCCGTACCAACATTCTGGTCATCCATTCCCGCGTACATCAGCAAAGCTCCCGAAAGGTGCTCGGCATTAAGAATCGAAGACATCGCTAAATAGGTGTCCTTCGCCTCAAAAATCGAGCGCGTTTCACTTTGGAATGCCATCGGAGTTAGAGTTCGGTTATAGTTGCCCGCACCCGCAATTCCCGCCTTAAAGAACGGTGTATGCACCATCGCGTTCGCCGTGCTAAATCCGCCATAACTATGACCGCCAATCGCTAGTTTTGTCCGATCGCAAAGACCCTTCGCCTCAAGCATATCAATGGTTGCCGACAAGTTACTCACGAGGTCGTTTACATAAAAGTCATTCATGCGCCCCTTAGGGCCAACAATCGGACAGTCAGGTTCAACAAATGCCCAGCCTCGCCTCAGCAGCAAGGTCTTCGGACTTCCACCTTGCGCCGGGAACAGGTTCTTGTTTGGCACCCGAGCTTGCCGGCTGTAAGCATCTTGAGTCTCAAATTCCGACGGATAGAACCAGAAAAATGCGGGAAGCTTGACTCCCTCAACCTGCCATTCAGGCATCGTGACTTTCACCCAAAACTTAAAGCCATCAGCCCGAGTTACTTGTAGTCGGTACCGTTTTGCGTTAGTAAGGTCTGGCGCCAAATCTTTATTCCAAGTAATTTGCTCACGTCCCCTACCATCGATCAAGTAGTTATTCGAGACCTCGGTCGGCGATTGGTGATCAATTAGCAATCGTGCCCCAGTCGTGTCAAGAATGCCGTCCAATGTCTCGTATGCATCCTCTTTGCTTTGCCAGATTCGAGCCATCTTGCCCGAGGCAATATCGTAGGAATCGAGGAATGGTCGTGGTGGATTCTTTTCGGTATCGACCCCGGTCTGAATTCCTCTC
>JAYVHY010000283.1:0-18301 GCA_043770615.1 Armatimonadota bacterium
GCATTGGTATCAGTATATCTTTCGGACTGGTCCTCATTCTCGGTGGATGTAGTAAGGATCGGAGTCTTTTTGGTACATGGAAAGGAGACCGTGACTGGAAATCCCTGAAACTTGATAGCGAAGAAGTGGCACGACATCTAGCCGCGATCGATTTAGAACTAAGTGCCGACGGTTCGTTTAAATTGCGGGATGTGGCAAACTACGGTGGCTCTTGGGTTCAAACCGGGTCCGGCGTTGACCTGAGAGTTGAAACAATCTTGAATCGACCAATTGAACAACAACAGGAGAGCGTCCAAAAGTCCTTCAAGTTCGACGTTCGAGTTGAAAATGGACGAATGTTCTACAAAAATCTTGGCGATACCCAGGAATTAGAACTGAAAAAGGAATTGAAACCTTAGGAAACGGAGTATCGTAAATTGAACTGGAACTGAAATATGATTGGTGTACTCATTCTCATCGTTGTTATTCTTGCCGTCGTCGTCTTCGGATGCATCGGAATTTATAATGGCCTAGTCGCTTCACGAAGGGACTGCGACAACGCGTTAAGCCAAATTGATGTTCAGCTCAAGCGAAGATACGACTTGATTCCAAATTTGGTCGAGACCGTCAAAGGCTACATGAAGTTTGAGTCGGACACTCTTGAGAAGGTCATTCAAGCGCGAAACATGGCACTAGGCGCGAAAACGGTTGGCGAGAAATCTTCCGCCGATGCTCAAGTGACGACTGCCCTTAACGGCTTCTTTGCCGTCGCCGAGGCCTACCCAGATCTCAAATCAAGCGCCAACATGCTTTCCCTTCAAGAAGAATTGAAGAGCACCGAAAACAAAGTGGCATATGCTCGACAGTACTACAATGACGCGGTAACCAGGCTCAATACGAAGATTGAACAATTTCCTGGATCGATTTTTGCCGGTATGGGTGGCTTCAAAGCTAAAGAGCTGTTTGAACTCGACGAGCCAGCCGCCAGAGAGTCAATCAAAGTTCAGTTCTAGTTAAAAACGATTCAAAAAAAGAAAGCCTTAACAATTCGCCCGTGCGATTGTTAAGGTTCTTTGTTATTAATCGTTCCTTAACCAAGCCACGCTTCACTTGGCTATGCGTAAAGCATTCACATTAATTGAACTTCTCGTCGTAATAGCCATCATTGCCATTCTGGCCGCCATTCTCTTCCCGGTTTTTGCTCAAGCCAAAGAAGCAGCCAAGAAGACATCCTGTCTAAGCAACGATAAGCAAATGGCAACCGCTTTGTTCATCTACGCCGCAGATAGCGATGACTTGCTTTGCCAAACAAGCTGGGAGTCCGACGCAACTCACCCTTACCAAGTTCACTGGTCTTTCTTGATGCAACCGTACATCAAGAACTTCCAAATGTTCGTGTGTCCGTCTGACACATTGCCAGTTAAGCCAAAAGTGAAGTGTCCGAATGGTGACGCAGACCTTGGAAAGTTGCCAATGGTTTGTGATTGGATGCCAACGAAAGGCTACTCCTACATTCCAAACTACAACGCAATGCCAGCTCATGACTGGCTCCCAGTTTCCATGACTTCATTCGCTGCGCCAGCCAACACCATCCTCGTGACCGAAAAGCGAGATACTGGAAGCTCTGGTGATGCCCACAAAGGTCTGAGCGGCTTCTTGCCTTCCCAACCCTGTGCTAACTGGACATTCGTTCCTTATGGCGGAAGAATCCCGGCGGCCAACACTTACAGCTACACCGACGCAAACTTGGTCAAGGCGGCTAACCTCACGGGAACATCGGCTGACTACAAGCAAGTCGACGTCACCCGAGTTGCCTGGGACCGACACTCCGGCAAGAAGTGGGAAGGCGGAGCTAACTACTCCTATGCCGATGGTCATGCAAAGTTCCAGAAGTTGGAAGCTACTTTGAACCCAGCCGCTTATCAGTATGGCGAGCGATGGTACCCAAGCTCAGCCCCTTGGAACTCCAGCCCTTGTAACTAGGATCAAGTTCCGAATAAATGCACGAAACAGCCCTTTAATAAAGGGCTGTTTTTTTGTCAAGCATTTCTAACTCGATCAAATGGTTCTTGAGTGACTTCTATTTCAAATGCTTGTAGTCCGGCAAGTTCGAAATCTTGCGGTGCGAAAAGTTTGAATAAGGCAAATGTTTCTTCGCCCCACCGGTCGCAAGAAGAAACTAGCCATGATTGAAGCCTAACGATGCCAGAAACATCACACTTTCGGAAGATCAGTAACTGGATTTTATCTGTAGAGGAAAATCATGAAGCCGTATGGTCAAGCGGAAACCTCACGTGGTGCCTTAACCCTCCCATAACATTTCCGATCCCATAATCTTTGCTAGTCCTTATGATCGGTTTGTTGTCTCTTTTTACCCTCTTCACATCTGCTATCCAGGACGATCCTGTCACGTTTTCATTTGCATTTTTTGGGTGCAATCGCATTGATAAAGGCGATTGGGAAAAGGCGACCAACCCAAGTTCGGCGAACCTGCCCCAGTTGCGCCAGAACTTTCTAGACATTGCAAACCTTAACCCAAGACCAAAAATTCTCTTTGCAACTGGAGATTTGGTGATTGGCTATGGAGACGACAAAGGAGAAGAAGTTCGCGAGCAGTTGGACGCCTGGATTGCCGAGTATCGAAGTTCTCCACTACGAGGCAAAATAGCTTTGGTGCCAGTATCGGGAAATCACGAACTCAACATCAAACGAAAGGATGTGAGAATGGAGAGTCCCTTTACCACGACCGTTTGGAACGAATGGATTCGAACCAATCACCTCATGCCAATTAGGCCGAACGGTCCAAGCATTGGTGGAGCGGATAACCTCGTTGATGATCAATCCAAGCTCAATTTTTCCTTTGACTCGGATGGTATCCACTTTATTTGCCTCAATACCGACACTCGCGCAAAAGATGGAAGGATTGGTTACGTTCCCGCGGACTGGATCGCTCAAGACATTCGTAAGACTACTAAGCCAACATTCATTTTGGGTCATCGAAATGTAGTTGATGGCGTTACAGCGAAGGGAGATGCGCCAATTGAGCCAGAATCAGGATTAAAGCTCATCACGGCTATGCAAGCCAGTCCAAACGTCATAGGCTATTTGTGTGCTCATGTCCACGCTTGGGACGTTTCCAAAGTGAATGGTTCCATGCCATGGCAGGTCATTGCCGGAAACGGCGGCAGCAAACTTGAAAAGGACTGGAAACCAGAAGGCGGACGAACCTTTGGATTCGGCGTTATTGAAATCCATCAGAGTGGGACGGTTAATCTTGTTCCTTATTTCCGTCCGGAGAAGGAGGATGTCGTAAGGCCCGCGACACGCCAACCGGAGATATTGCTAGGAAAAGTGCAGGCACCGCATCAATAGGGTGTGAAATGAAGGATGTCGAACAAATTGTCGGAATAGAAATTCAAGCAGGAGTCTTAGCCCTAAAGTCGAGCTTTTCTGGCTCGATCAATTGCTTCTTGCGTGACTTCCCTTTCGAATGCTCTAAATCCAGCTAATTCGAAGCCATGTTTGTCGGCCAGACGGATAGTCTCCTCGACCTGCGCAACCGAGACCTCTTTCCCGAGAGTAAAGTTTTCGATCTTCCCGTCGAGCGCAAGCATCATCGTTTCGCTCATGCACGCGAAGGCGGTCTTAGGCGGAAAACCGAAGCTCATCCCGAAGTCAACATCACCTGGGACGGCAACGACTCCGCCTTCAATGACCAATACGTCGGGTCTTTCTTTCGCGACTTTCACTGAGACATCGCGAGGACGAGCGACATCACAAACGATTGCACCTGGTTTCAAGTGTTCAGGAAAAATGAGGTCCGCTCCTGCCGAAGTCACCGTGACAATAACATCAGCTTCCTTGATCGAAGAAACGTCAGTCGATGCCCTAGCTCGATCACATTCCATAGCGACAGCTTGGGTTCTCTCCTGATCTCGACCAATCACAATGGTTTTCGCGAAGAAAGGTGAGAGCATTCTCGCGCAAGTCTTTCCAATTGATCCGGTAGCGCCAACAACCGCAAGGGTCGCCGTTCCGTGGTCCAATCCAACAAGCTTGCAAGCTTTCAGCGCACCTTGTATCGATGTTGCAATTGTGTAGCTATTTCCCGTTGTGATGGCAATAGGCGAGTTTTTGGCCACCGTGATGCCTCCATCGCCAACAACGCTGGTAAACGCACCCAGACCCATAATTTCGGCACCTTCACTCTTGGCAAGTTCTGAACAGTAGATTAGCTTCTCGTAAACCGCTTCAAGGGGGAGCTTGTGAAGCATCATGTCGGGAGTTAACGGGCAAATGATAAAAAGTCCCTCGGTTTTCGCCCCCATCTTGCTCTCGACACCTTTGATGTAAGAGCCGATGAATGGCTTTTTGCGACCATAAAACTGTTCGATAACCCAATCGGGCATGTACTTAGCAATTGGATATTTGCGTGCCGCGTCCTTGGGCTTGATGGGATGGATTACGAAAGCAAACCGATGCACTGTTAATTCCTAAGTTACCTTACGCCTAATTAAGGTCGATACGATTCGGCTTCCAGCCGAGTTTTGTGAGGACGTCAAGATATTCTTGGGGCGAGATATCTTCGGGCCGCTTGCCGAGATGAGCAACAATGACCCCTTCCATGACGTTCGTGGCATAGGTTTCGCCATTCACCATTGGCGTAGTAGTGTAAGCAGTTTTGACGCCAGCACCTCGCAAAAATTCAATGTCAGCGAGGCGCAGAGTCTGAGTAATGATGATTTTGCCGGGCAGTTTGTCGGGCATGAACTTGCGAATGTAGTGCCAGTCGCCACAAATAATGTCGGCTTCCAAGAAGAACTTAGGATACTTCGGGGTTCGGGTTTCTTGTTTTTCACCGGTGGGATAAAACCACTTGAATGGAAGTTTAGTAATAACCGGTAAAAGAATCTTTCCCAGCGTTTTGACCCCAGCATAAGTTCGAACTGGGATTGGAATCCCGATACCGAACAAGAAATCTCCGTACACAACCGACGCACCCGTTGAGTGGAGTGCTTGAGCCATTCCAAATCGATCAACCGCACTCACAAGCAAAACTTTCGAGTTCGCAAAGTCAATTTCTTTGGAAGTATTGAGAGCCTCAATCGTTTGCCGTTCAAGCGTGTGTTTGAGTCCGCCCCCATCGACTACCGGAGTTGTTTTAACGTTCTTGATGAGATTAAGGATTTCACGAAAGGCATACTTCCGGTCCTCGACGACAAGATAAATATCTGCACCGCCAACCCCTAAGGCATCCACTTTTCCGTCAAGTTCGGTGAAAAGTTCGCCGAATCTTTTCATGTCACCATCGGTCCCCCTTCTTTCAAGGAGATATGTATCGCCAAGCATCTCAACCTGGTCTTTCTTGTCACGTTTGCTTGTGCCAAGGCTTATGGAAACGACGGTTTTCATTTAGAAGACTGCAACGGCTTCGATTTCGACGTCAACCCCACGGGGTAGACCAGCGACCGCGACCGTCGAGCGGGCAGGAGGTACGTCGCCCATCGCTGCGCCATATATTTCATTTACGGTCACAAAGTGATCCATCGACGAAAGAAAAATTGTCGTTTTGACTATGTTGCCGAAATCAAGACCGGCGGCACTTAGCACTGCCTTCATGTTTGCGATCACTTGGATTGATTGCTCTCGAACATCGCCAGTTACCAGACTTCCATCTGGTTTGAGAGGGATTTGACCGCTCATAAAGTAAAAGGTGCCGCTTGCCTTCATGGCTTGGCTGTACGGACCGATGGCGGCAGGTGCGTCATTCGTGGAAATAACCTCTCTGGTCATGTTGAGGAGAATACCTATTTGGAGGTTCGAAGAAATGAAAATGGGCACCCATTCCGGGTGCCCTGTTTTCCACTGGTCAGACAAAGACCTTATCTAGACGACTATCGTTTCATGTTGATGAGTTCCTGAAGGAGTTCATCAACGGTTGTTACAACCTTAGTATTGGCTTGGAAGCCTCGTTGAGTGATGATGAGATCCGTGAACTCAGTACCAATGTCAACGTTTGATTGCTCAAGGAATCCGGTGTTTAAAACACCTCTTGAACCTGATCGTGGAACGCCAACCATAGCTTTGCCACTATTGTCCGTTTCCATGAATAGATTGCTTCCGGCTCGTTCGAGACCTTCCGGATTCTTAAAATCTGCCATTGCAAGTTGAGCAATTGGCCGAGTCAATCCGTTCGTGAATATTCCCGTGATAACTCCATCTTGTGAGATCGAATAAGTTTGAAGAGCACCGGGTGCAAATCCGTTCTGATCAATCGCATTAACTTGTGATGTACCCGTCAACTGAGAGATGGAATCAAAGTTCATGCTAATTGTAAATGGAGCATAAGCAGTACCTGAAGCTGGAGCGACCGTTACGTTGTTGTCGGTTCCTACCGGCAATGCAGTTACTCGCTTACCGTTACTGTCAAAGTACATGCGCTCATTACCGGCCGTGGCATTTGAACCCATCAAGGTTCCGGTTCCGACTGGTCCTTCCCATACTTCCCAGTCAAAACTGGATGCAGCACCGGCTGGTGCAGTACCGAGCGGTGGATTCTGACGGTTTGAAATCACCAAGTTCAAGTCGTGTCCGCCGCCCAATGCGTCGTAGACACGAATTGAAGTAGTGACTTTATCGGTTGGAAGTGCTGCAGCGTTAAGATTTCCTGCCCATGTTGTTTTCGATGTGACCTGAACCGAATTAAGTGAAGTAGGAATTGTGACGTAGTCGGTCGCACCGAGCGCTTTGGTGGAGTCAATAACCCCAGTAGAGTCAGCTTTCCAACCTAAGACTCGTTCGCCAGTTGCCGCTTGAACAAAGTTGCCCGCTGCGTCAACTTGGAATGAACCATCCCGGGTGTAAGCCATTCGTTGAGCATTCGACGTTACGAAGTAGCCGTGACCTTGAATCGCCAAGTCAGTTTGTCGGTTCGTTTGGTTGAGCGCGCCTTGGTTGTTGTTAACGTCAGTTGCCGAAACCGAAACGCCTAAACCAAATTGAATTGGGTTGACGCCGCCTCGACCGCTGGTTGCACCAGAAGCGCTTCGAGTTGTCTGTGACATCATTTCAGCAAAGCTGACCCGTGAACCTTTGAACGCGGTTGTGTTGACGTTGGCAAGGTTGTCGCCAATAACGTTCATCCGTGATTGTTGCGCTTTGATTGACGCAACGCCTGATAGCATAGCTTGTAGCATATTAATTAATCCCTTAGTTTCTTTGTCTGTGTGAATCGAAGCAAATTTTCTACTTGCTTCTCAGGCTTCCCGAGAGATTAATCTTGAGTCCAGCCTTATCCACTAATGTGATTGGTCAGATATTGATATTCTGTAGGGTTAAACCACCACAGCACTATCAATATTAGTGAAAACGTTGTCTTTGAGACTTGCCTTGTCAACAGCAGTAATTACCGTTCGGTTCTTTACGCTGACAACGAGGGCTGCATCGTCAATTAGGACGAGTGATTCTTTAGCACCCTTCGAGGCTGCCATATCAACTCCTTTCATAACCCTGGTCCAAGCTGCGGCATCAAGTTCGATATTTCGACTCTGAAGACGAGTTTGAGCATGGCTACTGACTTTTAGTCGATCCTGAAGGATTGACTTGAACTCATCAAGGTTAGCTGGTTGACTCTGAGCAGGAGCCGTCGGCTGACTATTGAGGAGGTCCGATATTTTGGAGTTTTGAATCTGATCCATGGAAATCCTAACTGATAGAAGTCACGTTGCCGACTGAAAGCTGAAGCTTTACGCCTGCCGCGTTGAGGACATCTACCATGATGACACCATTGACAACTGCGATACCGGTTGCTTGTCCAGAAATCGTCGTCGTGCCATTGAGCCCAGAAACTTGCTTGCCGATAAGGAAAGCGTAGTCTGCAGGAATCGAAGTTGGACCGGATTCCCCTGAACTGAGGATTTGTTGAATTGCTCCAAGCTCAACTGCTGTTGATCCGCCATTTGCATCAACAACGTTTAGCTTCAATGATCCGTCGCCGCTAACCATTACCGCCGAAACAACTCCGGTGATTATCTGGTTGCCTTTTGATGTAGCATTTGGATTGACAACTGATACTTCCTTACCTACCAAGGATTGGGCTTTATTGAAGTCTCCTTGGGCTTGAAGGTTTTGCATTCCTTCTACTTGTCCAAGCTGAGATATTTGTGCATAAAGCTCACTGTCTTTCATTGGTTCAAGCGGATTTTGACTTGCCATTTGTACGGTTAACAAATGCAAAAAGGTGTTCATGTCCAAACCAGGTAACTTTTTAGGCGCCGGTGGAACGTAGTATGAATTCGGGTCTACTGTTGAAACGAGGCTACTCATTTTTTCATATCTCCATGTCTAGTAAGGTCGTGACTGCTCTTCTGGCAACCGGCTGATCAATCTGGTCTTTCAATTCAATTGATCTCGGTGTTGCATTGTGCGCAGCCTGTTTTGAGTGATGATTTTGATTGTGATGTTGAGATTGTGCTTGGTTAAATTGCTGTCCCATATTCATGGTGTCGGCGCTTGCTCCCCGAACTTCAATTTTGACCTGTCCGAAATTTCTGTCGGTTAGGGCACCAGCTAATTCGTTGCGAGAGTCGTGTAAAGCTTGTCTCAGGGGCTCATTCGAAGCATTCAGGGTCGCCGTAACTCCTGACATGTCTTTTCGAATGTTCACGATCACTGAACCAAGTTCGGGTGGGTGCATCTCGACTCGGACTTCATTGCGGACGCTCTTGATGGCAAGCTCGTCAATCTTCTTTGCAATGGTAGCAACCATGACTTGTCGTTCTTGACTGGTCATTTTGCTATTGACCGGCTGAGCATCAGTTTGAACTGATCCGTTTGTTAATGGCTTTGCCTGGATCTCTGGAGTGGCGGTTTGCGATCCTTCACTTCCCTTTTCATCCTTGCCTGAGCCCTTCGTCTGGCCGCCGCCAAATGCTTGTGCTGATCCTTCAGCAGTAACCGCGGCTACGGTCCCGCCTTTCGCTGTCTCGGCAACATCTGCGACTTTGACATTTGCGCTAGGCGATACTGCTTCGTGTTCAGTCTTAGTCTTTGCTACTGCCGCTCTCGGCGCCATTGCTTCGGAGATTGGTACTGTCGACTTTGATTGCACCGCCGTTACATTAAGCACATCCTTTTGATTAACCGGAATCGCTTGTTCTGGTTTCTCAGGAGCCTTACCCATAACTGGTAACAGAGACTGATCCACCTTGACGACAGTTACATTCGGTGTATTGACCGCTGCTTTTCCTTCAAAAGTTGAAGTAATGAGCGAAGAAAGCGTTTGGTTGCTAGTGGCATCCAAAAAGTTGGTTGGTTCTGGTCCCTCGGTTCGAGGCGCGAGGTCCATCTTTATTGACGGTCGGTCCACAAAATTCTGAGGAAGAATCTTTTCGTCAATTTTCAACTCAACCGGCAACTCAACTGACAATCCGAGCGGCTTTACAATGCCCATGGGGGCAACCGGTATATGATTTGACTCAACAAGCGGAACAATGCCAACAAATTGAAGTTGAGCGAGGATGGCCGGATCAATTTGAATCGGCGTGCCAACGGAATCAACCGGCTTTTTAGATTCGGTTTCTTCTTTCTCGGAGTCCAGTGTTTGCAGTTGAGCATTCGGCTCGTTTTCTGCGACTTCTCCGGGAGTTTCCTCCATTTTTGCCGTTTGAAGCGTTTTCTCAAACTCTTCTTTCGGCGGAGGCGACTCGGTTATTTTTCCCGGTGGAGCCTGCGGTGAAGCCCCCCCATCGATTATTAGACGTATGTCCATCTCCCATATCTATTGGTGAGTCTCGGGATATCCTTAGGGTTTGGGCATGAATTTATCGAAATGAGCCATAATTAAGGGGTGCGGGCATCAGCTTCGACGGAACCTGTTAAAGCGATCCTTTTTGATATCGACGGAACACTCGTAAATGGACTTTCCATGATTGTTGCCGGACTCGGTGATGCCTTTGAACACTATGGGAGCCATCGTCCAAGTGACGATGAAATCCTCGCTCTTATCGGAATGCCACTTTCAGAACAAATGACCCGATTTGGTTGTTGTCCCAAAGATGAAGCCGAAAAAGAGAAAATGATCCAATTTACGATTGATCGGTACCAAGCCCATATTGATATGGAAACTGAATATACCGAAGCGGTCGAAGCCCTAATTTTGGCTTCGAAATCGCAAATCAACATTGCGCTCGTTACGAGCCGAAATTCGCAAGAGTTAGAGAACCTAAAGGGTTCCTTTTCAGCTTGGAATTTCGTCCATACGACCGTATGTTCATCCGACGTTTGCAAGCCAAAGCCACATCCTGAAAGCGCTTTGCTTGCCCTTTCCAATCTCAATGGCACTATTGAAGACTCAGTCTTTATCGGTGATTCCATTTTTGACCTAAAGTGCGCTAAATCGGCAGGTATTCGATGCGGCGCAGTTCTCTACGGAGCCGGACGAAAAGAAGATCTTCTCGCCGAAGCTCCCGATCTTATTTTTACAACACCCCTGGACCTACTGGAGTGGGTTCAGAACATAGTTGAGCAAAGTCATGCCAAGGAAGAAGACCTTAGACCAAACAGTTTCGAGTATCGAAGTAAAGGCTAAAAAGCCCACGACCACAAAAAAGAAAATCGCTGCACCAGAGCCTGAATCATTAATTTCAGAGCTTAGCGGCGTTCTTGGAGATGATGTCTCGCTCGTTTTTCGCGCGAAACAACCAACCTCCGATGCACCGGCAAGAGCAGTGCGCGGAAGATCGACTCCTGCCCAAAGTCCTACAACTGCCCAAAAAGTGACGAAAACTGCGCCACCAATTGCTGCCGAAGTAGAACCTGACACGACCAACTGGGATGAAGAACTTCCAGTTCCGTCGTTCCGAACCAGGACAGAGCAAGCTCCGAGGCCTCGAAACACGAGCCTCGCGCCGTCGCTCGAACCTACTTCACCTCCGACTCCAAGACCCGCTCGAGGACGCAAACCCCGTCGAGAGGAAGTCTCAGTTGAAACCGAAGTTTGGGAAACCGAAAGACCAAATCGAAGAGACGAGGAAGTTTCAAACCCCGCGAGAGAATTTGAACCAACCGCCATTCTTGAATTTGATGACGATGGCGAAACCGTCATGGTCAAAATGCGAGAACGAGGCGAAGAGCCAGTTAGAACTGCACCTGCACCTCGGACACCGGGTCGAACAACACAATCGCGAACAACGCTGACTAACAAAACGATTACCGAGCCGGCACCGAAAAAGGAACCGGAAAGAGTTGTCGTTCCACCAAGGGCGCTGATTGATATTCCAATCGATGCTCCGCAAATTGTCATGAGGAAAGGGGTTCCGACCCTTGTTCGAGAAACAAAAGTGTTTCCAAACTTTTGGTTCTACGCTGCCCCTCCCGACGAAGAAAGAGTTGCTACCGTCCTTCAAGAAATCAAGCAAGCTGCAGAATCGGGAGTTCATGTCTTCTGTATTGGCGTCGAAGCCATTTGCGACAAGCACCATTTTGATGCCCTGTTTGAGCGATGTAAAACATTGCTGGCTCGAATCATCAAGCATGATTCTGCCGCGCAAGTCGTCTTCCACGTTGACTTAGTCGCACCAAAGGGTTGGGAAATTGATTTCCCCGAGGGAGTCTATCGAGATTCGCACGGAGACCTTGCTGAACCGAGCCTCAGTGATGATAAGTTTTGGAATCAGACCGATGCCTTGTTGAGAAATTTCACCAAGCAACTGCTTACCTCTGCAAACGCCGGTCACATTTTGGGAATTGATTTGGATCGAGACGGATGGGTTATTGCCGAGAACCAGTCGCTGGATATCTCGATTGCCAGTAAGCGAAAGTTCCGGGAATGGGTTAAGGAGCGATATCAAGATGATGTTGTCCTGTTGAGGGCATCTTGGTTCAATGGAACTGCTGATTTCGATTCGGTACGAATTCCAGACCAGACTCAAAACCCGAGAAAGTCAAGGTTAATCGAATCTGATCGAAAAGAACGACCAGTGGTTGATTACCATCTTTTCTTAAGCGATTTGACCGCAAAGAGAATTTCCGATCTCGCCTACGCAGTCAAAGAGTCTTCCGAGGGGCGATTCCTGGTTGGAACACGTTACGGTAAGACATTCCTCAATTTCCGACCAAACTCCGGTCACTTGTCCCTTGGCAAGATCCTGAGAACGCCAGAAATTGACTTCATTACTGCAACCCCAAGTAACAAGAATCGTCAAGCCAGCGGAGTTTCATCGTTCGAAGTCCCGATTGACAGTTTTGTCCTCAACAACAAGCTATTTGTTTCCCTTGAAGACTTCAAGACTTCCCTATCCAATCGACCCGAGCCCGAGCTTGGCGCGCCGATCATTCGAACTCCTCAAGCCCTCGAAGCCGTGCATCGTCGAGGTTTCGGCGGTTCGTGTGCTCACCAGTCCGGAATCTGCTGGAGCGATCAGTGGGGCAACGGCTGGCTAACTGCAGCCTCAGTTTGGGAGCGAGCAAAGGCAATGCGCGACCTCGCCGTCAAGTCGATGTGCGCCGAGAGCAAAGATCCCGATGTCGCCGTCTTTATTGACGAACGAACCCTTGGATACTTGGTAAATGTCGAAAGCTTTGGCCAGTTAATCGAAGAGTCCCTAGAGTCGATTGGTCGTGCCGGAGTTAGCTACGGTCTTTATCTGCTGAGTGATTTGGCTCACCGAGTCAAGTTCCCTGAGTGCAAAGTCTATATTTTCCTCAATGCATGGGATATCCGTCCTGACCTAAGAAGTGCAATCAAACAGCGTCTCCACAAAGACGGAAAGCTTCTCTTTTGGGTCTATAGCGCAGGACTGTTTGACAATGGTCGAGAATCAATCGAAAGAGCTCGTGAAGTCACCGGAATCGCGATCAAGCCTCAGCCGATCTTTAGCAAAGCCGGAACCTCGATCCTTGATCGAAGGAACATTCTTGCTCAAGCGTTCCCAAGCAACACCATCCAAACTCAGTCAGTAGTTGAGCCAACGTACTTTGCGGTTCCCGAGGACGGTACGGTCTTGGGTGAATACAGCCAAACTGGATTGCCTAGTTTTGTAACTCGAGATATCTCCGTCGAAGAGTCAAAACAAACTTGGACGAGCGTTTTCCTGGGTGAAACCACGATTAACTCCGCCCTGGTCCGAGCCTTAGCCCAAAAGGCTGGTGCCCACGTTTGGAGCTTCCATGACGATGTCATCCATGCCCGTCCGCCATTCTTGACTGTACACTGCACCGGAGACGGGATGAGAACGATAGCCCTCCCTGGCAAATGGAGCGCGTACAACCTGCTTACCTCTGAGTGGGTAGCCGTAGATGCGACTAACATCAAGTTCAGTTCGCCCGATGGCGTGACTCACATGTTCTTAGTCGGAACCACGGACGAAATTCGCCAGATTCTGGAAACCGATCCAAGATCAGTTCTGCGAATGGACGAGCTGCCAGTACGAGAATCTAACGTTCGAATCGACGTTAGCTCGTTCGATGTCCCAATCATGAGACTTGGTGAATTGTCATCCGATGGTGAAGGTGAAGACACCCTTGATGAGTGGTTCTTGAGACCGAAGGACGACGAGCCATACGTTGAAGATGCCGCTCTCGCTCCCGGAACGATCCAACGGACAACAGGACGGCGTCGAACCAATACTAAGCACGAACGGCGACCTCGGAAACCGACGCTTGCCGAAATGGTGGACTTCGTACCAACTGGTGAGGAAAAAGTTAGGGATAAGGACGACGTTGCGCTGGACATCTTGTTTAGGAAGCGAGACTAATGTCACATCGTTTCGGACATGTCGCCGTTATCGGACAACCAAATGTTGGCAAAAGCACCCTGATCAATTACATCGTTGGACAGAAAGTCAGCATCGTCAGCAGTAAGCCCCAAACCACGCGCAAGCGGGTCATGGGGATCTCGACAAAGCCCGACTACCAGATCGCTTTCATTGACACGCCCGGTATTCACGAACCGCACAATCGGCTTCAACGGTCGATGGTTGAACAAGCTCGAGGCTCTCTCGATGGCATTGATGCCATCTTGGTCGTCGTCGACGGTGCCAAGCGTCCGGACGATATCGACGAATCAGTCTCGACGCTAGTTCATTTAGACAAAAAAATTCCGGTGGTTGTCTGTCTGAACAAGATGGATCATATGAAGGTCGAGCATGTTCAGCGACATGTTGATGACTATTGCGCCCTTTTTGGGACCGAAGAGTACATGTTAACGGTGGCGATCCGAGGAGCAAATGTCGAAAAGCTACTCGATATTCTAGTTAAGCACCTCCCCGAGCGTGCCGCCTTCTATCCAGCCGATGAATACACCGATCAGACTTCGCGCTTTATTGCCGCAGAATACGTTCGAGAGAAGATTTTGGTCAAGACCCGACAAGAAGTTCCCCACGCGACTGCCGTAGTGGTCGAAAGCTGGGAAGAGCGGCCCGACGGTCTTGCTCACGTCTCTGCCTCAATCATTGTTGACAAAGATAGCCAAAGGGCAATCATGCTTGGCAAGCACGGATCTTTCATCAAGGAGATTGGCACTGAGGCTCGACTCGATCTTGAAAAGATGCTTGGACAACGCGTCTACCTGGAACTCCACGTTCGCGTCCAAGAAGGATGGCGGCAGAACCCACGCATCCTCCACGAACTCGATTACGAGGGCTAGAGCTTGGCCAGTCGATCACGAATCGATCGGCTGTGCTTAATCTCGTCACTTATGCTGGTGACGACGGCACGATCATATTGTGATGTCAGAAAGATGCCGATGAGGAGAAGCCCGAGCCCTATGCTTGTCGTAGAAAGCCGCGGTTGATCAGGATCCAGTTCTTTCTTGCTCAACAAGAAGATGCCAGCGATCATCGCTACCATTGCCAAGGCAATAAAGGAAGCAACATAGGCATAAGCCAAGTTGATGAACGTATGGTAAGCGACAGCGCCTACAATAAGCGCGCTTACCCAAGGAGCAAGTGGCAATCTTCCCTTTTGTATTGTGTAGGCAATCAGAAATATCATCGACGTTGACTGCCAATAGGGAGCGACGCATCCGATTGCTGCGGCAATGAATATCAGAGCACCATGCAAGGGTTTATTTTCCATTTCACGAGTGCGGAGCGTCGCAATGTTCCAGAATGCGAACACGATGAGCAGCCACAAAAGGTAGCTGCTACCGAGAGATCCATTGATAAGTTGGCGCGAGACTCCAAGTGTTAGTCCGAAGACGGTTAGGGCGCCAAGAAAGCCCACCCATCCCCAAAGAGGATGCTCTAAAGTCTTCTTGATGCGGCGGGACAAGAAACCAATGGTGAGGCCAGAGATAATGGTGACTAGACCAGCTGCAATCAAAATCGGACCATATTGGCCAAGTTGAATGCTCGTGTAGTCGGGGTCGTTGTAGGCGAAGAAGGGTGAGATGTCGGCGACCGATAACGCAACCGCACTTTTCCATTGCTTTTCGGACCCACTGGCAAGGAAAATAGGCTTCAGTTTTGCCTCTTCAGCCTTGTTGGGAATAGGCTTCGGGGTCACGACCGACTTTTGGGAATTCCAGAGACCCTGGCGAACATTGCGAAGACCTACAAAGGCGGAGACTGAATTTGACGACGACTGAAGCATTCCTTGTCCAAAGCGAACCTGGGCTACGCGCATTTCGAGGTCATTGGGATGTATTTTTTGCCATTCTCGAATGATGCTCGAGCTATTGAAATGGGGAAACAGAGTGTTTGCCCAAATTGGAAATATTGTGCTTGCGGGAAGATCTCGGTATTGTTGTCGATACCAATCCTCACGAGCATTCACTTCATCCGAGACTCTGTCATCATAATCCTTCGGATAAGGCTTTTGACAGAACATGACCGCCGCTCGATCATGTTCTTCGATCAAAGAGTGGTAATAGAATGATCGTTCGCGCCAATACCAATTGTCTGGTTCTTGTCGCATGGCATCCTCGGCAAGCTTAGCCAATCGCTGGCACATCGAAGCCAATAGTCGGTACTGAGGGAATTTTCGGTCTAGCTTGGTTACGTTAGTAGCTAGCCGGAGCAGATGAGCGCGAGCCCCGAGATCAGTCGGATTCTTGGTGCAAAAGCCTTCGAGAATGGCTGGCGCCAAGTGCCCCGCTTCTATCTCTTGATTCCAATTTGCCGACATCGTTTGTAGGACTTGGCCAAGTTGCTCATTGCGTGATGGACCGGCCATCGTGGGAGGCTTTACTGACCAACCACCAAGATTGAGGCTACTGTTGGGATCTTCGGTTGTGCCGATGGCCAGACCATCCATGGTAGTTGTGCCGATTAGGAGCCTTGCGCCAAGAAGCATGTAGCTTCGGAAATTCACATTAAGGATCAGAAAAGCCACGACCGCAATTGCGATCGCTAATGTTCGGCGGTCGCTTTTCACCGGGCATCCCTCGTGGCAACCACTTCGCTCTGGACGAACTGCTGAACTGCAACTGGTTGCAAGTGCACTCGAGTACTGGACTGAATCAGTGAAACGTAGATCATTACACTGGCGATCGCTAATGTGATTCCAGAGTCGATCGCATTCTTTTTCAACTGAGCTCTTGTATAGAGACCTGGAGGCAAGGTTGAATTATCAATCTTTTCCTTGGCATAGCTAGCCAACGAATCGAATCGTTTCATGCTTCTTCACCCATCGAACGTTGAAGTACTTTCTTGGCGGTGCTAAAGCGGCTCGCTACAGTTCCCTCCGGAATATTTAACACCCGGGCTGCCTCAGGATAAGTAAAACCGGAAACTGCGACCAGCAAGATGACATCCCGCAGTTCTGGCTTAAGGCTCGCAATCATGCTCTTGAGTTCGATCATGACCGGATCTTGCTCGCCGGGAACTGGTATGGAGGGTGACAATGCGAGCCATTTCGGTCGGCGCTTCCAGTAGTTTCTCGCCTTGTTTGTCACGACTTTGGCGATCCAGGCTTCGGCAGAATCGAGTTCCTTCAACCGACTTTGGTGTTGCCAGACTTTGATCAGGCAATCTTGCGCTAGGTCTTCTGCGAGGGAATAGTCCAGAGTCAAAGAATAGGAGAGCCGGAAGATGTACTCGCGGATGGAATCAAAGTCCAAGCCGATCGTACCGTCGCGGCCGACGCGCTCCTGTATGAATTCAAGAGATTGCCAAGTCAAGACTGCCATATTGTTAAGACCCAGCTGCCCTCATTATCCTTCATTTTTCTGATTGAAAAGTGCATGGTGCAAAGGGCAAGGTGCAAAGTGAAAGAATCTGGAAAAAATAGAGGCCTGAAGAATATTCTTCAGGCCTCTTACTTGCCCTAACGAAGTGGGCCCTTGCCCTCGCCCTGAATTAGTCTATTTCTTTCCAACTATCTTTGACGGTGTCTTTAGCCCGCCGTCGGACCTGTCCGTAGCTTCGACCTTCGGTACTCGTGTTCGCCTCAGGTCGAGGAACGTTCTGTTGTCCACCACTTCTAACCGCAGCCATTCGCGCTGCCTCGGTCCTGGCAAGACCGATAAGTCCAAACGCTTCGCCTTTCTTCTTCACCGTCATCTTGTCCCATAGGTAAAGGATTGGAGATGCGTTATAGATTGAGGAATAGGTACCAGAAATGATTCCAATGAGCATCGTGACCACAAAGAACTTGAGGTCAGGAGTTGGAGTTCCGAAGAACACCAGAATCAAGAGAGTAACAATAACCGTTCCCGAAGTGTTCAATGATCGCGAGAACGACTGGGTAATCGATCTATTCATCAGATGTTGAAGATCCTCACCGGCTTCTGGCTTACGCAAGTTCTCTCGAATTCGGTCAAAGATAACAATCGTATCGTGAACCGAGAATCCGATGATGGTAAGCATCGCCGTCAAGAACAAGGAGCTTATATCCCACTTAAAGAAGTAACCAAATAAGGCCGCCATGAAGATGACAACCAAGATGTCGTGGAACAACGCGCCGATCGCCGATAGACCAAACTTGAGACCTTCCTTGAATCCACCAACCGAGAATCCAAATCGAATTGCTAAGTAACAGACAATCAATAGAATCGAGAATCCCACGCCGTAAACCGCGCTGAGTTGGACTTCTTTCTGAAGGGTCGGACCAACGGTTTGAATACCAGCAAGCGGCGCGTCAGGAATTCCCGCCGCAGTCGCAATCTTAATCGCATTTTGCTTTTCACGCTCGACTAGCTGCTCGGGAGTTTCATTCGCTGGGGCCTTCGGCAATACTTCGGCTGGTACCGAAATAATTGCAACTTTGCCCGTACCAACATCAGCAAACTTAACCGTTGAGCCTTTGAATCCGGCCTTTTCGAGGCTTTCACCAATCTGAGTACCGGTTACGTTTGACTTCAAAGAATACTGTGCTTCGGTTC
>JAYVHY010000284.1:0-3390 GCA_043770615.1 Armatimonadota bacterium
TCTCTTCAACAAAACTATGGACAAGCTTGAGGATCCTGAGATGATGCTCGAGCAAGCCAAACGTGACATGCAGGTCGCCCTCCAATCAAATCAGGAGAAAGCGGTTCAAGCAATCACGCAAAAGAACATGCTCGAAAACATGCTCAACGATCAAAAGCGAAAATCTCAGACTCTTGAGACTCAAGCAACGATGGCGTTGAAGCAAGACAAGCGAGACATGGCGACCCAGCTAATGCGCGAAAAGATGAACGTAGATGCGAGCATCGCCAATGTTCAAGGTAGCTATGACCAAGCTGTTCAAACTGTTGAGCAAATCAAAATCGGCATCAAGCGACAGCAAGAAGAAGTTCGCAAGAAGACCGCCGAAGCCATGGTTCTCAAAACGCAATGGAAACAAGCTCAAATCCAAAATTCAATTACGAAGGCACTCGACGGTCTTACTTTTGAAAACCAATTTGAAGGTTTTGGTGCGGTAACTGACCGAATCCGAGAAAAGCAAAGCGAAGCTTCAGCTAGACAAGAAATGCAGAATGAATCCTTGACCGGAAAAATGATGCAACTCGAAGATTCCTCTCGAGATATGGAAGCCGAATCAGAACTTGAAAAGCTTGAGCAGAGATTGGGATTAAAGCCAGCTCCGGTAACGATTGACACGACTCAAACTGTAAGCGTCACTGATGGTGTCTCTGCCGCAGCTGCCCCCGGAGCGACCGAAGGCGAAGCAGAAAAAGCACTTGCTGAATTAGAAAAGCGACTCAATAGCGGAAATTAAGGTTTCTGTCAGCACGGATTTCCAAGGATTCAAGTAATCTAGTTATATGGCATCTGCCGATCTTTCGAGGCTCTATAGGCTTCATCTCATTGATGTTGGCATTCTTGAAATTCGTAAAAAAGCAGCCTCTCTAGAGGCTGGAAAGAAATTACAAGCCGATCTTGACACTTTTACAAAACACTTTAAAAGCGTCGAATCGGCCTATCACAAAGTTCATGCTGAGCAGAAAGACATCGAGTTGAGCAATCAACAAATTGATGACAAGGTCAAAGCGATCGACAAACTTATCTTCAGTGGTTCCGTAACCAATGCTAAAGAAGTAGAAGCCTACGAGACCCAAAAGAAGTCTCTCGCCAAGCAAAAAGAAGCCAATGAAGATCGACTACTTTCGGTTTGGGATGATGTTGCCTTAGCAGAAAAGGAACTCAAAAAGGAACAAGCATCTCTTGACACCCAAACGGCAACCTTCGATGAATGGAAGCGGAAAGCCGTCATCTTCAAAGGTCAGTTGGAAGCCAAATATAAAGAGCTTTCGGAAAAGCGACCGTCGGCGCTGCAGGGCATTGATCCGATATTGATTGCCAAATATGAGGCAAGTAAAAAGCAGCACCATGGCATTGGCGTTGCCATTGTCACGAAACAGCAAACTTGCGAGGAATGTGGAACTAAAGTTTCAGATAAGAGCATTGAATCAATCAAGGATGATCGAATCGTGAATTGTGAAGAATGCCACCGAATTTTGTATTGGACAGGCGGGATTGTGTGACCCGAACTCTCTACGCCATAGCAGCCCTGGTAAGCCTAGCCGGATGCGCAAAGTTTCCAACCACTGTTGATCCCGACTCAACCAGGGTTATCTTCAAGATGACAGTTAAAGGCGAAATCAATCCAAGCTATGTCTACGTCATTCCCATTCGCGCCTCAATAGACCCAAATCCAGTTGGAGACGGGCCAATCCCAGTTCTTCAATTTCCAAATGCAAACGGATTTGTTCAAGGAAACGTTAATTTTTTCGTCCTCTGGACCCCCGATACCCAACAGTACACAATCTACAAATTTCGAGATAGTTCGCTAATCTTTTTTGACCCAATCGGCACACCGATTAACATCACGGAAGTTACGGCCGGTTCTAGGGCTTTAGGCTTCGAAATCTCAATGGAACAATTGTTTCCCGGAACTTCAAGTCAATACCAAGCGCTTCAAGTCAACTTCTTGACCATGAATCGAAAGCTGGATCAGGCTGGAGCATTTCGGAATCTTGATTGTCTTGGCAACACCAACCTTCAAACCGAGTTCAACGAACCAGTTAAGATTCCGTTGGCAACAACCGGAATTTACGACAATGTTCGCTTTAACTTCATCGAACCTCTCAGCGTCGACTGTCCCGATCCTGACCTCGACATAGATGATTGGTCAATCGAGGTTCGACGCCCGCAGTGAGGGTCTTGGTCCTCGGTGCAACCGGATTGCTCGGCACCGACTTGGTGGTCGTCCTTCGTGACCGAGGACACGAAGTCACAGCTTTCTCGTCGAAAGATCTTGACCTTACCGACCATCGTGCAGTCCAAGAATGCCCAGCCCTAAGCAAGAAACGCCACGATTGGGTGATCAATTGCGCAGCGTATACCGCGGTCGATAAAGCCGAAGAAGAACCAGAAAAAGCTTGGGATCTCAACGAAGAAGGAGCCTTGAATTTGGGCGAGCGTCTGGAAAATGGCCCGCGACTCATTCATATATCAACAGATTTTGTCTTTGACGGAACCAAACGAACCCCCTATCTTGAAACCGATGAACCGAATCCACTTTGCACCTATGGTCAAACCAAGCTCGGTGGCGAGCGTTACATAGAGGCAATGACCGAGGACGCAATCATTTTTCGAACCTCATGGCTCTATGGTGTGCACGGCAAATGCTTCCCAAAAACAATGATCACCGCATACGAAGCGGGAAAAACCCTGCGGGTCGTCAATGACCAGATCGGCTGTCCTACCTATACGGTTGACTTAGCAATTGCCTGCGCCGAAGCAATCGAACAGAGACTTGAAACCGGAATTTATCACGCTTGCGGCGCAGATCCGATGTCGTGGCATGACTTTGCCGAAATGACGTTAAAACTTTGGACGGGCAAAGATATTCCGATTGAAGGTATTCCAACCAGCCAATATCCAACCCCTGCACACCGTCCACCCTATAGCGTTTTAGATACGAACAAGCTGAAGAACAAGGGAATTTCACCCTGGCGCAAAACTCTTGTCTGTCTTCAAGAATATTGCAATCAGCTTGAAAATCACGCTTTTTAGAATTCAACAATAGCATTTTCGCCTGTTTTGTTGAAATTCAGCCGCTTTGGCATGAAGTCTGCACCTACTTCATTCATAGGCAGGATGCCTTCAAAGGAATTATAAAAATGTTACGATGGATCGTTTCTCTCACCACACTTGTCGCCGTCTCTTCAGTTTTCGCCCAAGGTAGTTTCCTTGGTTCCGACACTCAATCCAAGAAAGGGTCATTCTGCACACCAACCACCCCACCAAGCGATCCGAGCCCTTACAAGTGTAATCCAACGCCACCAACTTGCAATCCAACTCCCCCTTCCCAATGCGTTCCAGAACCAGCAT